>JBCCYK010000076.1:0-25455 GCA_039189905.1 Planctomycetota bacterium | reverse complement strand
TACCCGGATCATCCGATCACGCGTGCGGACTGGTCCAATTACCTTGCCAGCGTCGAGGCGATGGACCAGAAGGTCGGCAAGGTCTTGGAAAGACTGGAGCAAGAAGAGCTACTCGACAAAACCGTCATTCTCTTCTTTGGTGATCACGGACGCCCCCACGTGCGCGGAAAACAATGGCTGTACGACGCCGGGCTCCATGTGCCGCTGATCATGCGTCTACCCGACCTCGAACACGCTGGCAAAGTACGGGATAGGCTTGTGTCGTTGCTCGATCCGATGCCGACAACCCTCGGCATCGCCGGGGTGACGGAACCGGGTCTGCCGGGATTGGATCTGTTGGCAGAGGATTGGATCGGGCATGAACACATCATTGCTGCCCGCGACCGTTGCGGTGACGCGGTGGATCGTATTCGCTGCGTTCGAGAAGAGCGATGGAAATACATTCGCAACTTCCATCCCGAGCGTCCCTACATGCAGCACAGTGGCTACAAAAAGCTGTCTTATCCCGTCATGACGCTGATGAACGTCTTGCATGCTCAAGGAAACTGGGACGCTCCGTTCATGGCCGCCGAACGACCGATGGAAGAACTCTACGATTTGCGAACCGACCCGCATGAACTGCACAACTTGGCGGGGGATCCCATGCACGCCCCCGAGCTTTCGCGTTTGCGTGGGATTCTGAACGAATGGGTTGGGGCCACGAACGACCAAGGCGCGATCGATGAATCCCTGACGGTCGACATGGATGCGTTGATGCAAGAGAAGCGAGCCTACTACGAACGCGGGATGCAGCGCCGAGGGTTGGATCCAGACGTAAGCGATGAGGAATACTTGCGCTGGTGGTACGATGACCTGGGGTTGAGGAGCGAGGGAGTGGTGGAATCTGTAGGAGTGGCTGAGTGAAATCGAATCGTCCGCGTGTCGTGGTGCTGGGATCCATCAACATGGACCTGGTCATTCAGTCACCGCGGATACCGATTCCAGGCGAAACACTGCTAGCGTCTTCCTCAACTGAGTTTTGCGGGGGCAAGGGCGCCAACCAGGCGGTCGCAGCCGCAAGGGCGGGAGGTGATGTCGCGATGATTGGCGCCGTTGGCGGGGATGGCTTCGCGTCACGTCTCATCGAAAACCTCCGCACAAACAACATTGACTTCCAACACGTGCGAAGGCGCGACGACGTTGCGAGCGGTTTGGCGGTCATCGCAGTGGATGACAACGGACAGAACGCCATCATGGTTGTACCCGGCGCCAATGCGTTGATCAGCGTGGAGGACGTTGAGAGGTCGCGCGAACTGATCCAGGACGCGGATATCTTACTGTTGCAACTGGAGATTCCGGTGGAGGCCGTCACGGCCGGGGTTGAGATCGCAAAGCAGTCCGAAACACGCGTGATGTTGGACCCGGCTCCTGCGATTGCGAATCTTCCCCCGCACTTGTTGGACGTGGATCTATTGTGCCCGAACGAAAGGGAGGCCCAGGTGATCACCGGCATGCAGGTCGGCACCGACGAACAAGTATCCGCTGTTGCGAAGGTACTGCAGCAACGGGGCGCAACACATGTGGCGGTCACGTTGGGCGAAGGGGGCACGCACCTGCGATCCGACGGGCAATCACAGCTTTTTCCGAGCTTCAAAGTCGGTGTCGCCGACACAACCGCCGCCGGTGATGCGTTTGCTGGTACCTTGGCGGTGAAATGGTCCGAAGGAGAAACGTTGCCCGACGCGATTCGTTGGGCGAACGCCGCCGGCGCGATGGCTGCGACCCGTCGAGGGGCTCAGGCCAGCATGGCGAGTGGAGAAGAGGTGCAGTCCTTTCTGGAGTCCCACATATGAAACTGCTTTCGGCGCTTGGCGGGGTGATCATCGCACTCTTGGTGGGCTGTTCCCAAACACCAAGCTCCAGTGCGATGCGTGACAGCGACCGGCCGCGCGTGGCCCTCATCATGAAATCCTTGGCGAACGAATTTTTCGCCACCATGGCAAAGGGAGCTGAGGATCATCAGTCCCAGCACTCGGATGACTATGAATTGATCATCAACGGGATCAAGGATGAAAGGGATCTCAGCCGCCAAGTCGCGTTGGTGGAAGAAATGGTGGCAGCGGGTGTCGATGCGATCGTGATCGCACCCGCCGATTCGAAAGCCCTGGTGCCGGCGCTCCGTCGAGCCGCCGATGCGGGAATCGTTGTCGTCAATATTGACAACCGATTGGATCGAGAAATCCTCGCTAAGGAAGGTGTCTCCATCCCATTTGTGGGACCCAACAATCGCAAGGGCGCACAACAGGTCGCAGCCTTTCTCGCCGATCAGTTGGAACCGTCGCAGGACCAGGTCGGAATCCTGGAAGGGATTCGGACATCATTCAATGCTCAACAGAGATTGCTCGGTTTCCAGGATGCCATGAACGACGCTGCTATCGAGATCGCAGACAGTCAATCAGCCCAGTGGGAAATGAGTCAAGCCAATACGATCGCGTCTTCGATGCTCAGTGAACATCCCGAAATCACCGCCATTTTGGCCGCGAATGATTCCATGGCGCTCGGCGCGATCGCAGCGGTCAAGAGTGCGGGACGTCAGGGTGCCGTCAAAATCGTCGGGTTCGACAACATCACGGCCATTCAGGATGCGATTCGGGAAGGAAACGTGGTGGCGACCGCCGACCAGCATGGAGATCAGCTTGCCGTGTTTGGAATCGAAGCCGCGCTGTCCGCACTCCAAGGCGGAACCGACACGGAAGACATCGAAACGCCGGTTGATTTGATCACGGCTAGCGAACTCGCTGATCAGCTGTGACGCATCCCACCGTGCTGCAGACGACCGGGCTGACGAAACGCTACGGGCGAATCACGGTGCTGGACGACGTATCCTTCGCCGTTCATACCGGCGAGATCCACGCCTTGATGGGCGCCAACGGCGCTGGCAAGAGCACGCTCTGCAAGATCATCAGTGGGTTGACGACGGCGAGTAAGGGTGCGATGCACTTGAACGGCCGCAACTACCGACCGGAGAACAAACGGCAAGCGGAAGGCTGGGGCGTGCACATCGTGCAGCAAGAAATCAGCCTGATTCCGACTCTATCCGTTGCAGAAAACATGTTTCTGACACGGCTACCGCAGAAGTTCGCCATGGTTGACTGGGCGAAGCTTCATCTTCGCGCTCGCCAGGCACTCGATGACGTTGGCCTTCACGACATTCCCCCTCAGACGCTCGTGAGAGACCTGGGCGTGGGTCAGCAACAGATGGTCGAAATCGCGACTGCGCTCACGCGCGATTGTCGCTTGTTAATCTTGGATGAACCGACGGCGGCGTTGTCGTCTGGAGATTCAGAGAATCTGTTTCAGCATCTTCGGTGGTTGCGTGATGAAGGTGTCGCGATCATCTACATCAGTCATCGCCTGGACGAAGTTTTTGAACTCTGTGACCGAATCACGGTTCTTCGTGACGGGGAATGCGTCGGCTCCGAGACCAGTGATTCGATTTCGCGCTCGACTCTGATCAGCATGATGAGCGGGAAAGGATCCGAAGCGCGCCACCACACCTTTCGATCCGCGGTCGGGGATGGTATCGCGTTGCGGGTCAAGCGATTGCAAACGGATGTCCTGCAAAACGTCACTTTCGAAGTGCGTGACGGTGAGCGGTTTGGCATCACGGGACTCGTGGGCTCCGGTAGAACAGAGTTGCTTCGCGCGCTGTTTGGGGCCGACCCCGTGGATTCGGGTGAGATTCAGCTTGGTGATGGTCGTCCGCGACAACCGTGGCGACATCCCAGTGAAGCCGTGAAGGCGGGGCTTGCAATGATCACGGAGGATCGGAAGCAGAATGGGCTTTTGCTGACACAGTCCATTCGTCTGAACACCACACTGGCAACGCTTCGCCAACGTTACTCGCGTTGGGGGACTTTGAAACAAGCTGATGCAACGAACGCCGCGACGACGACCTGTGACCGGTTGGAAGTTCGCCGTTCCTCAATCGAGCAGCTCGTCGCAACGCTTAGCGGTGGCAATCAGCAGAAGATCGTCGTTGGGAAGTGGCTGCTTGGTGATTTCGATATCTTCTTGTTCGACGAACCCACACGCGGCATCGATGTGGCTGCCCGAGATCAAATCTATCAGACGCTCAATGACTTGGCTCATCAGGGTGTGACTTCGTTGATCGTCAGCAGCGACTTGGACGAACTCATGCTGATCTGCGATCGAATTGCGATTATGAACCAAGGAAAACTGGTGAGTACTTTCCGGCGAGATGAGTGGTCTCGCGAAGCGATGGTGGCGGCTTCCTTCGCGGAGGTGCGGGCATGAGCCCTTGGAAACGACTGGAACCTTCCCACGTCGGCCGCATTCTCTTGCCCTACTTGGGATTGCTGGGGGTGTTGCTCTTGGTGATCGTCGTCTTCGGCCTCGCCAGTAGAAACTTTTTGCAAGCGTCGACATTCGTTTCCATCGCCAATCAGATCCCGGACCTGACGTTCTTGGCCGTCGGGATGACCTTCGTTCTGATCATCGCCGGAATTGACCTTTCGGTCGGATCGTTACTTGCATTGGGTTCTGCCGTCCTGGGCGTGATGATGGCCTCGTATGGCTGGCCACTGTTGCCCGCCCTGATGCTGGCAGTGGTCGTGACAACGTTTTGCGGTTTGCTCAACGGCGCCGTGTCGATCGGGTTCGGCATCCCCTCCTTCATCGTGTCACTTGGGATGCTGGAAATGGCCCGGGGAGCGACCAAACTGGTCACAGATTCCCAATCGGTTTACATCGGTCGGGATGTGGAGTGGTTTGGCCAGCCTTGGGGCAGTGTGCCACTATCACCCGCGTTTTGGGTCGCTTTGATGTGTGTTGCCTTGGGCCAGTTCGTTCTGACACAAACCGTGTTTGGACGTTACTGCATCGCCATCGGAACCAACCAGGAGGCCGTTCGCATGTCAGGGATCCGTCCGGCACCCTATTCGCTCATCGTGTTCATGGTGAGCGGTTTGATGTGTGGCCTTGCAGGGCTTGCCCAGACATCCCGGTTGAGCACGGCTGATCCCAATGCCGGTGTCGGAATCGAGCTAGCCGCGATTGCCGCCTGCGTGATCGGTGGCACCAGTTTGATGGGTGGTCGTGGAAGCGTCGTCGCGTCGTTCATCGGGGTGCTCATCATCCAAGTCTTGCAGACCGGCTTGGCACAGGTCGGTGTTCGCGACGCAAACAAACAGATCATCACCGGGGCCGTGATTGTACTGGCCGTCTTGGTGGATGCACTACGAACAGGTTGGGCGAAGAAATCATGAAATCGTTGTACTGCGCCATCTTATTGACGCTGACTTGGTCCGCACTGATTTGCGGTCGTGAACCGACGGTCGTGGTCTTCG
The DNA here is from genome assembly GCA_039189905.1 of Planctomycetota bacterium. Taxonomy (GTDB): domain Bacteria; phylum Planctomycetota; class Planctomycetia; order Pirellulales; family Pirellulaceae; genus Rhodopirellula. Next base: position 20,107 of record JBCCYK010000076.1, on the reverse strand, counting down.
ACACCGACATCACCGGTGACGTCGATGACGTGTTGGCGCTCGCGATGCTCCACAGTCTGTCCGACCGAGGCGAGTGCGAGATACGAGCGGTCACGGTTTCAAAGATTCACCCGCTTGCCGCAAGCTTTGTTGACGCCACGAATACATTCTACGGACGTCCTGACATTCCCATCGGAATCACCCACAACGCGCAGAAACGGGACAGCCGCTATCTGTCATTGATCAAAACCCGAGATAACGGTGAGCTGCGTTACCCACACGACCTGGTGATGCCGGGGGACGCTGAGAACGCGGTGACCTTGCTTCGACGCACGCTTGCTCAGGCGGACGATCACTCGATCGTTCTTGTGCAGGTTGGCCTGGCGGCCAATCTGGCTGACCTCTTGGATTCGAAACCCGATTCGGCGAGCGGGTTGGACGGCGTGAGCCTGGTCCGGAACAAAGTTCAGCTGTTGTCCGTCATGGCAGGAGCCTTCTCACCCGTGAATGGCAACGACCACTATCTGGAAGCCAACGTACGCAACGGCATCGAATCGATGCAACGTTTGGCACGATACTGGCCAAACGAGGTCCCTGTACACTGGAGTGACTTCGAGGTCGGCATCACGCTCCGCTACCCCCGCGAGAGCATCGCGCGGGACTTTGCCTACCGACGTCACCACATTGTTCGCGAATCGTATCTCCTTCACAGCGGTCCCGATCACGATCGACCCTCGTGGGATCTGACCAGTGTCCTGCATGCGGTGCGGCCTGACGATGGCTACTTTGAACTAGGCCCCTCGGGTCGCGTGACGGTTGGCGATGACGGGTTCACGTCGTTCAAAGAGTCCGAAGGTGGCCGCGACCGACTCTTGGCAGTCCGACCAGAAAGCGTTGCTCGTGTCATCGCCACGCTTCGAACGCTTGTTAGCCAACCTCCGGTGCAACCATGCGAATGATTTTCCTGGCAACGTTGCTCGTTTTCGGTTCCACATTTTGCTCTGGTGACGAGCCCGTCTCCGTGATCTTTGACACCGACATGGCTGGGGATTGCGATGACGCCGGCGCGTTGGCTGTGCTGCATGCGTTGGCGGATCGGGGCGAAGCGAAGATCCTTGCGGTGGTGACCAATCGCAAAGACGCTGCGGGCGCTTCGGGGGCCGCTTGTGATGCCATCAACACGTTCTATGGCCGCCCGGACATCCCACTCGGGACGGATAAAGATGGCTCGAAACTGGGTGGCAAGCGTCCGAGTCCGTACACAGGTGCTTTGGCATCTGACTTTCCCCACGACAGCCCATCCGATACCGAGCTGCCAGACGCGGTGACCGTCTACCGACACGCACTTGCGAACAGTTCTGACGAATCGGTTGTGATCTGTAGTGTCGGTGCGTTGAGTAATCTGGAGGACCTGTTGCGCAGCGGACCAGACGAAATCGTCGGTATGAGCGGCGTGGATCTGATTCGGGCGAAAGTCAAACGAACGGTCATCATGGGCGGGCATTTCCCGCATTCCTCAAAGCCTGAAACCAACCTTTACTTGGATCCGGCGGCGGCGGTTTCCGTGGCAGTCAGTTGGCCGAGCGAGATTCTCTGGCAAGGTTTCGAGATTGGGGCCGCGCTTCACTGCGGCGCTAGCCTGATCCAATCGCCAGATGCGAATCCCGTTCGGCGATCGTTTGAGCTCCGTCCGTACCTCGGACATCGAGCGATTGACTTCGGCAAACCGGCTCACGATCAGGCGGCGGTTTTGTTGGCCGTCCGCGGCGCTCATCCCAAGCAATGGAGCATCAGTGACCCGGGTCGTGTTGTCATCGATTCGAATGGCCACACGGAGTTCATTCGCGATCCGCGAGCGAAGCACCGGTATGTGAAGTTCCGAGGTCGATCGGAGCCGATCGCCACGTCGATCGATGAACTGATGACGGCGAAGCCGAGAAGCCTTCGGCAAGTTTCGCTACCCGAAAATCAAGCATCCGCGGAACACTAACTCCGACGGACAGACTTTCTCACGGATGCTCCGAGGGGAGTGTTCATCAACGGTTCACATCAGAGTCTGGCCGTTGCTCAAGAAACAGGATGCCGGTGCGTCGAATCTGGGCAGCCGGAGGTCAAACCTTTCTTCGTCCCCGAAAACGCGGTTTTTTTTACTGGCGCCGGTTGCGGATTAGTCAGGCAACTTGGGCGGAATTCAGCGCGAGTGGGTGGGATTTTCAGGCATTCTGAGCGCGTCAGAAACCGGCTGATCGGCGCCGGGACGCGACGTGGCATCTTTTTTGCTCAAACCCTCTGGAGTTGGGTCTCACATTCTGTCCCGGGAGCAAGAGATTGATGGTGGCTGAGGGTGCTTTCTCTGATGAGCAGAAAGCCTATTTGATGAGCAGGATTCAGGAGGCTTATCCATTCCTCGGGACAACCGCGGAAGGGAAGTTCACGAATGACCCCGATGAGTCGGTCCACGGCACCTCCATCGATGATTTGTGCAAGGAAGAGCAGATCAAATACAAGCAGAATGGGCTGGACTGTTGGGACACCATGCTCAGGAACGCGGCGGACAATCTTTTCCCGGAAGCGGAGGACGTGTTCCGGTACAAGTTCTACGGCATGTTCCACGTCAAGCCCGCCCAAGACTCGTTCATGCTGCGTTGCCGGATTCCAGCCGGAAAGCTTCATTCGCAACAGCTGCGAGGTTTGGCAGAGATCGCGGAGGACTGGGGTGGGGGCTATGCCGACATCACGACGCGGGCCAATTTTCAGATCCGTGAGATCATGCCCAAGGATGTCATCAACGTGCTCCAGAAGTTGGCGGAACTCGGTCTCACATCGAAGGGTGCGGGCGCCGACAATGTCAGGAATGTGACGGGAACGCCCACATCGGGATTCGATCAGCAGGAGCTCATCGACGTGGTGCCACTAGCCAAGTCGATGCACCACTACATTCTGAACCACCGCGACTTGTACGGCTTGCCTCGCAAGTTCAACATCAGTTTCGACAGCGGCGGGATTATTTCGACCTGTGCCGATACCAATGACATCGGTTTCTATGCGATCGAGGCAGACGAGAACGCGGGGGTGGAACCCGGTGTTTATTTCCGGGTCCAGCTCTGCGGGATCACGGGTCACCGCCAATTAGCGAGCGATTGCGGCTTGCTCTTGAAGGCTGACGAATGCGTCGCTGTGGCAGCCGCGATTCTCCGTGTCTTCATCGAGAACGGTGATCGAACGAACCGAAAGAAAGCCCGGTTGAAGTATCTCGTCGATGATTGGGGTCACGAGAAGCTGCTGGCGGCGGTCCAAGAAAAGTTGTCGTTTGATCTGCGTTTTGTGGAGCTCGCCAAGTGCGCCCCGATGCCAACGAAGGATCGGCAAGCCCATTACGGCGTCCACAGTCAACGGCAGGCGGGCTTGAACTATGTGGGCATCGTGACACCCGTCGGTCGCATGCTGCCGGATCAGATGCGGAAGGTTGCCAAGCTGGCGGATCGCTACGGCGAGGGGGACATTCGGCTCACCGCGTGGCAGAATCTCATCGTGCCTCACATCGCCGACGACGATCTCGATCTGTTTCTGGAAGAACTCAAGGAAACGGGGTTTCGCCACACGGGAACCAGTGTCGAGGGAGGACTTGTCGCATGCACGGGCAACAGGGGCTGCAAGTTTGCGGCGGCCGACACAAAAGGCCACGCCCGTATCATTTCCGCATACGTTCAAGAACATGTCGAGTTGGACACACCACTCAACATCCATGTCACGGGGTGCCCTCATAGTTGTGCACAGCACTACGTGGGTGACATCGGACTCCAGGGCGTCGGTTGCAAGATCGGTGACGAAACGGTTGAGGGCTACAACGTCGTCTTGGGTGGCGGCGTCGATGACAATGGATTCATCGCATGCGACGCATTCCAGGCGATTCCATTCTCAGAGATCCCGCCTTTGATCGTCAGCATGCTTCGGACGTATCTGGAGTTACGCGAAGGCACAGAAGACTTTGCCAGCTTCACCCGCAAGCGCAGTCCGCAAGAACTCGTCGAGCTATTCGCGGTGACCGCATAGCGTCGCACGCGTCTTTCCTAAATTTCCAACGTTTTGATTGATTAGCACCTCGACCCGATGATGACTACGAAACAAGTGATTCTGCCCGAGGAAGCCCCCTTCTCGCCGGAGCAGCGGGAATGGCTGAACGGCTACTTGACGGCGCTCCTCGCACCATTCGCGGAAGAAGACTCGGCTCCCGGCGTGCCTGTGACGATCGCTTGGGGTTCGCAAACCGGTTCCGCTGAGACGTTGGCCAAGAAGTTTGCGAAGGTCGCGACCAAAGCGGGCGTCGATCCCACCGTGGTCGACTTGGCTCAGTTTGATCACGGCTCCATCTCCGAGCTGGAACATCTGGTCCTGGTGACCTCAACCTATGGCGCGGGCGACCCGCCGGACAACGCGCAGGCCTTCTACGATTTCATCACAAGCGACGAGGCACCCCAGCTCAACGAGCTCAATTACGCCGTCCTTGCGCTTGGCGACTCGGCTTACCCAGACTTCTGCCAGGCTGGGATCGACTTCGACAATCGATTCAAACAACTGGGGGCAACACCCATCCTGGAACGCGTCGAGTTGGATGTCGATTACGACGACGATTATGCAAAATGGAGTAGCGACTTGCTGGAGGTCTTTGGATCCACCGCCGTGGCGTCCGATGACGATCAAGAGGTAGAGCAGGGAGTCACCAAGAAAAACCCTTACACGGCTGAGATCATCAAGCAGTACAACTTGAACGACCCGTCGAGCGTCCGTGAGACGACACACGTTGAGATTTCGCTCAAGGACTCAGGGGTCGCCTATTCCGCAGGGGATGCTCTTGGCGTCTTTCCGGTGAACGATCCTGATTTGGTGGACGATCTTTTGCAGGTGCTCGGGTTCGCTCCGGATGCCGAAGTGGCGGGAAAAGCCCTTCGTGACGCTCTGCTGGAAGATTACGAAATTCGAAATCTCACGCCACCGGTGTTCAAAACGCTGGCAGAGAATTCGGAGAACGCGGAGCTCTCGGGCTTGCTCGCAGATGACCGCAAGAAGGAGTTATCCGATTTTCTTTGGGGTTTGGAGATCTTTGACGTCATCAAGGACTACGCAATCCGCTTTGAGTCTCCCGAAGCGTTCTTGCAGGTGTTGAAGCCGCTAGCACCCCGACTCTACTCGATTGCCTCGTCGCCCAAGGCACACCCCGACGAAGTGCATCTGACGGTTGGTGCTGTCAAATACAACTCGAAGGAACGGGTCCGCAAGGGAGTGTGTTCCACCTATTTCTCGGAGCGAACGATGCTCGCGAGCCCCCGGGTTTTCGTTCACGAGAACAACGCGTTCCGTCCGCCGGCGAATCCGGCTTCTCCCATGATCATGGTGGGACCCGGAACCGGCATCGCTCCGTTCCGCGCGTTTCTTGAAGAGAGACAAGCCACCGCTGCGGAGGGTAAGAACTGGCTCTTCTTCGGAAACCCCTATCGGTCGCTCGACTTTCTTTATCAGGAACAACTCCAGGAGATTCAACAGGAAGGGTATTTGCAGAAGCTCAGTTTGGCGTTTTCACGAGACCAGGAAGAGAAGCTGTATGTGCAACATCTGATGATGGAAGAGGCGGAAGAGCTGTTCCAATGGATCCAAAACGATGGCCATTTCTATGTATGCGGTGACGCTTCCAAAATGGCGAAAGATGTCGATGATGCACTGCACCGAGTGATCGAGACGTGCGGTGACATGTCCGAGGAAGAGGCCCGCAACTATGTCACACAGATGAAGGCGGACAAGCGTTACGCTCGCGACGTGTACTGAGCGTCGGACTCAAACCTTCCCCGAAATCTCACCCGAGACTCGATTGCGACCCTTCTTTCGCCATGCTTTTCCACATCATGCTCGTCGACACTGTCGCCAGGTAAGTGCATGCGGCGCGGATACGTTGCTTCATCAGCCAGCGTCGTCGGTCGTCCGCTTTTAAGGCAATCCATCAGCGCGTGTGGGATCAGGAGCGTTGTCGGTGCGAAAAGGAGCCAGCGGAAGATCGCTTTCGTCATGGATGGACGCACCCTGAGGCCACGCCGTCCATGCGAACCGGACGAATCGAGGTGAGTTGACGGACTTGGAAGTTACAACGATTTGATTCTTTGAGACGATGCGTGCGTTAGCTGGGACAAAATTCAAGTCCTCACCGGCGACTTCCCAAGAATCGAGAGATTCGCTGGATGCAATCAAATCGCCGGTTGTTCGAAATCGAAGAGTGATTGATTGCGAGTTGATTGTATGTGAGACCAATGTGGGCGGACCGGGGATTTCCCGATCGTCAAATACGATGCCACGAGCCCAGCTTGCTAAGCGTTGTCCCACGGGCTTCTTGTATTTGGGATGAATGTTTCCATCGGTCTCACTGGTGTCGTAGGTCACGATCAGTGTGGTGTTTGGGATGCGGTGCGTTGTCTCGGCTTGCGCGTCGCGAAGCCATGGCACGGCCTTGCCCTTTGCCTTTCCAGCCTTCCAGCCTGCGAGTTGAACGACCGCGAAAGGAAGTGTTGCATCATGAAAGTGCTCACGCCAACTGCGGATCAACATGGGCAACAGAGTGCGATACTGCTTGGCTCGTTCGCAATTTCCTTCGCCTTGGTACCAGGAGATCCCTCTGACGGATAAGGACCGAAGCGGCGCGATCATTCCGTTGTACAAACCGCTGGGCCGACGCCGACCCTTGGAATCGAGCTTGTACTTAGTAAAAAGCGTTTGTCCCGGCTCCTCGCCGCGAATTGCCGTATCCCAGAGCTCAAGTGTTTGGTCCATGACTCTTGATTCTTCTAGCACGCTTCGCTCTGCCCAAGCCTCCAACGGAGTGGCTCCGAGCGCGGAAACGATCACACCGATCGGGCTGTCTGACTGGGCTGCATGCGCCTGAGCAAAGTAAGCGGCCACTGCGGAAGTTGTACCGAGTTCCGATTTGTCATCGGTCAAATACCACGTTCCACCCGCCAGTGATGTTTGCGGTTTCGATTGAATCGCCGTTTTCACTTTGAAGAAACGAACGTGGGGCGCGTTGAAATCTTTGGCCGTGTCCGCACCATCAAGAGTCTTCTCAAGTGCCCAGACCATGTTTGACTGGCCAGTAAACAGCCACACATCGCCAGCTATTAGTTCCTCCCGTTCAATCACACCACCGTCTCCCGTGATGACCATTTGCAGGGGATCATGGGATGCCTTTAGAGGCGGAAGGACAGCAAGCCACCGACCGGTATCATCCGTGATGGCTCTTGATTCGGTTGTCCTTGAATCGGTGCCTTCGATCTTGACGATGATCTCACTTTCGGGTGTCGCAAGACCGAAAACGCGTAGCGGCTTCTCCGCTTGCAGCACGCATCCATTGTCAAAAACGCGTGAAAGCGACAGCTCCGCGTGTCCATCGTTGGCGATCGCGACTACGGAGGCCGCGCAAACCGAAAGCAGGAAGAGAGGAGACTGCGTTTTCATGGCAAGTGTCCCCAATGAACGCTTCCGTTGTGATTCTGTTGGACCGGCCCGTTGGTGGAGCGACCACGTTTGACAATATCCAGAAGCATGACCGTCATTCGCTTGACGATCTCCGGGTTCTGGTCGACCACGTTGTTGGTCTCTTTGGGGTCTTTTTCAAGATGGTAGAGCTGCGTGGGTGGCAAGCCTCGTTTGATCGCTTCGTTCTCTTTGGGAGAGCTCCAACCACCTGATCCACGACAGAACAAGAGTTTCCATGGACCACTTCGAATGGCAAAATAACCATTCCCCGAATGATGAATGATGGCATCATGAAGTGGTGTACCATCGTCATCACCGGAGGCGATCGGAAGCAGGCTCAGGCTATCCTCGGCCGCGTCTTTGGGGATTTCATGGCCTACAACATCAGCGAGCGTCGCCATCACGTCGGCTTGGGTGATCGTTTGATCGCTCCGCGTTGCCGGTTCGATATGGGCAGGCCAACGCATGATGAAGGGTGCGCGATGTCCGCCCTCGAAAACATCGGATTTGTAACCTCGCCAGTGTTCCGTCAAACGGATTCCACCGGCTTCCAACTCCTTAAAGTCGGCTTTGGGTGACGTTCCATTGTCGGTGGTGAAGATCACCAGCGTCTCTTTCGCTTGATTTGATTCATCGAGTGCATTGAGCAGTTCGCCCACGGCCCAATCGGTTTCCAGAAGGAAATCGGCGTAGTCGCTGACTCCACTTTTCCCCTTCCAAACTTCATTGGGAACGATCGGCGTGTGGGGGGAAGGCATCGCAAAATAGAGGAAGAACGGTTGATCCGATTCCGCTTGTTCACGGATGAACGAAGAACAACGTTTGGCATACTCGGGCAGGACCGCATCAAGTTGCCAATCCCCCACCGCTGGGCCCTCGTTCACACCAATGAATTTGGTCAAACCAAGTTCTTGGGACGTCGTGGTGATCTCACCGATTAGCCGATCGTCTTCACGCCAAGCGAATGGCGGCCAATTGGGTACATCGTCACCAAACCAGTGATCAAAGCCGATCGCGTTCGGCCCTCCTTTGATGGATCCGGTAAAGTCAATCTCCTGGAGCGTCTCAGTGGTACCTCCTCCATCCTTGGGCCAGTCAAAACCGAGATGCCACTTGCCGATCATTTCCGTTTTGTACCCATGCTGCCTCAGCATTCCAGGGATAGTGAGTCGGCCATTCTCAATCAAAGGTCGTTCCCACTTCCGGACGATTCCCTTTTTCAAGCGACTGCGCCAGTGATAGCGGCCAGTAAGCAAACTGTAGCGAGAGGGGGTGCAGACACCCGATGTGCTATGCGCGTCCATGAACGACATGCCTTCGGACGCCAATCGATCGAGATTGGGCGTTCGAAGTCCAAGTTTTTCGTTGAACGCCGAGACGGAATCGATTCCCATGTCATCGCCGTAGATCAAAACGATGTTGGGCCGCACCTCTTCGCCGACGAGAGCAGGCACCGCGCTAAGCAGGAACACTGTAACAGCAATAGCAGTAATCAAATTGGTTTTCACAGTCTGGAGTCCGTATCGACTTGATCTCGTTGCGCAACGTTTTCCCGACCGAGTGACACATTTAACACGATGGTGTCAGGCAACTTTGCTCTCTTGGTGTTCTCTTTTGCAATGATACTCAAGTCGCATCGTCGAACCGCAGCGTCACCGTAGGATCTGGCCGAATCAGACGTTCCTTTACAATGCCGAGGGCCATGACCACGGGGATGCCATCGACGACGACTATGCAGATCGACATCATCGACTCTGCGCTAGCCGAGCTAGACAAGGATGTCCTTGACAACGTGCCCGTGCACGTCAGTCAACCGGAAATAACGACCTTGAAAGCGATAGGTCAGTCTTTCGTGGTCGATCCCCATCAAGTGCAGGATCGTTGCCTGGAGATCATGGACGTGGACCGGATTTTCGACCGTCTCGTAGCAGAATTCGTCGGTCGCCCCGTACGTTAAACCGGGTTTGATTCCGGCACCGGCCATCCACAGCGAGAAGCAAGCGGGGTGATGATCCCGACCATAGGTCTCGCTGTTAAGCGTGCCCTGGCAGTACGAGGTCCGCCCGAACTCGCCACCCCATACAACCAAGGTGTCGTCGAGAAGCCCACGATCACGAAGATCGTTCATCAACGCCCGGGTCGGTCGGTCCACATCGCGACATTGGCCGGGCAGTTGCTTCGGCAATGTCGCGTGTTGGTCCCAACCCATATGATAAAGCTGAATGAAACGGACGTCACGTTCGGCAAGTCTTCTTGCAAGCAAACAGTGATAGGCATACGTTCCGCGCCGATGAACATCGGGTCCGTAAGCGTCAATCACATGCTGTGGTTCGTCCGAGAAATCAGTCAGTTCGGGAACGGAAGTCTGCATCCGGTAGGCAAGTTCGTAGGCTTCGATTCGTGTGTTGATCTCCGGGTCACCGAATTCGTCGAGTTTATTCCGGTTTAGCTCGGCGAGGTCATCCAGCATCCGGCGACGAGCTTTTGCGCTAAAGCCATTTGGATTTCGCAAATAGAGGACTGGGTCCCCCACACTCATCAACTTCACGCCCGCATGCGTGGAAGGCATGAAACCACTCCCCCACAGGCGGTCGTAAAGCGGTTGACAATTCGGACGACCGGTACCACGTGATACGAGAGCAACAAAGGAGGGCAGGTCTTCGTTCATCGAACCAAGCCCGTAGTTGAGCCACGCACCCATGCTTGGCCGCCCGGCCAACTGGTGTCCGGTTTGAAAGAAGGTGACCGCGGGGTCATGGTTGATTGCTTCGGTCTTCATCGAGCGGATCAGACAGATGTCATCCGCGAGCGTGGATATCTCCGGCAGAAGCTCATCACAGAGTTCCATCCCGCTCTTGCCGTGTCGGTCGAACTTATAACGCGTTCCGGCGAGTGGGAAAGATGCCTGATTGGCCGTCATGCCGGTCTTACGCTGCGAAGCGCTTACGAAATCAGATAACTCACGTTTCTCGTATTTCTGAAGCGCTGGCTTGTAATCAAACAACTCTTGCTGTGAGGGAGCGCCACTCTGAAACAAGTAGATCACACGCTTTGCCTTGGGCGGCGTGTGATACTGCGTTAAAACGCCGGAAGGTGGCTTCACCTCTGGCAGCTGCGCGGTTTCGGGTGATGGATTGCCAAAGGCATCTTGATTCAACAGAGACGCCAAAGCGGCCGTTCCAATGCCGGTAGCCGTGCGGCCAAAGAAGTGTCGCCGCGTCTCCAGCATGCGCGCAGTGTTCAGCGCATCAGTGCTTTCCGTGTCGGTTACATTCATCGTTCTTCCGCTTTCCATTCTTGATACCACTGTGCCCTATTCGATGCTGATGAACTCATCCAAATTCAGAATCAAATGAGCCACGCTTGTGAGAGCAGCATGTTGGATCGGATCGAGGGATTGATCTCGTTCAGACTCACCAATTGACAGCAGGGCGGTAGCTTCCTCAGGGTGCTCATCAAAGTGTTTTTGGAAAAAATCCCGATTGCGATGCAGCACGCGTAAGGTCTCATCATCGGCGTGTCTTGCTAGCGCGTAGCGGTACATCTTGGCCGGCCGCTCGGATTCAAGCGTTCCGTCTTGCATCACACGCTTAGCCAGATGCCGTGCTGATTCGATCATGGTGGGATCATTGAGCAGGACAAGTGCTTGCAAGGGCGTGTTGGTACGACGCACCCGCACATCACAGGTCTCACGCCCACCCCCATCAAAGATCGTCTGGCGCGGAGGATTGACCGCGCGTTTCCAATACGTGTAAAGACTCTTGCGGTAGAGATCTTCGCCTTGAGCAATGCGATACTTCGTTCCCACTTTGGCCGCCAAACTCGACCACAAGCCATCGGGCTGATAGGGTTTCACGGGTGGACCACCCAGTTTCTCGTTGAGTAGTCCGCCAGCCTGCAGCACGATGTCACGGATGACAAAGCCATCAGCGCGATAACGCGGCCCGCGTGCGAGCAGGCGGTTTTCTGGATCCGCTTCCTGAAGCGTTCCCGTGCTGTGTGATTGTTGGCAGTACGTCTGACTGGTCACGATGAGCCGATGCAGAGCCTTGATGTCCCATCCTGATTCCATGAACTCAACGGCGAGCCAATCAAGCAAGTCCGGATGGCTCGGCATTTCACCTTGCACGCCAAAGTCTTCGCTTGTTTTGACCAGCCCGACCCCAAAGTGATCTTGCCATACTCGATTAACGATCACACGCGCTGTCAAAGGGTTGTCCCGTGACACCAACCAACGCGCCAATTCGAGTCGATCGGCTGGCCCCTCGCCGTCGACGCGGTTGACCAGTGCCGCGGGTACGTCGCGAGGTAGCGCGGCGGAAGTATCCGCAGCGTTGTACTGTCCACGGTTGAGCAGATAGGCTGGGGCGGGTGAGCCAGGCCGTTCTTTCATCACCATCACGCTGACGCGGGGTCCCGCCAAGCGAGTGAGTGTTTTCTCAACACTTGTGAATTCAGCTTTCGTCTTGGAAACGGCAGGGTCCACCGACTCAAAATACTGGCTCAATCGTTGCTTATCCTTTTTCGAACGCTCACCGGAAGACTTTCGGAGGATCTTCAGCACGTCTTTGTCGACGGACTCCAATTCCGATTCAGGCTGAGTTTCAGACCGTTTGCTGATCAGTTCTTGTTGCCGCTGATGATCCGCCGACGATGAGGAAGGGCCAGACTGCCGAAGTTGCTCTTCAATCCTTAGCATCCAAGTCGATTGTCGTTCCGAAAGCCCTTGCTTTGCTTGATTGAGAAGGGCCTCTTTCGCGAGCAGGTCAGCGAGCAAGTCCTCAGGAACTTCCGCGAAAGGGGAAAACGACTTGAGAGTCGGGTTGGCCTCGCGTCCCTTTCCGGTGCCCTTTTCCCCGATGTTGTTGAAGTACCCATACATCTGGAAAAACTCGCGCTGGCTGAGTGGGTCATATTTGTGGTCGTGGCATCGAGCGCATCCCATCGTCAGTCCGAGCCAAACGGTGGAGGTCGTTTCCACGCGGTCGATGACGTTTTCAACGAGAAACTCTTCCGCGAGCGCGCCGCCTTCGGCGTTCTGGCGATGGTTTCGGTTGAAGGCCGATGCGAGTCGTTGCATATCTGTGGAACCATCGAGCATGTCTCCGGCAATCTGTTCGATGGTGAATTGATCGAAGGGCATGTTTTCGAAGAAGGCTTTGGTCACCCAATCACGCCACGGCCAATTCGTTCTCTCGTTGTCGTTCTGGTACCCGTCGGTGTCGGCGTAGCGGGCCGCATCAAGCCATCTCAGACTTTGCCGTTCGGCGTAGTGCTGAGACGCCAACAACTCATCGACCGCGTTACCAAAAGCCACGTTTGTTGGGTTTGCCAGGAAACGCTCCTGCAGCTCGACGGCAGGCAACGTTCCGGTAAGTGTCAAGGATGCTCGTCGCAGCAGAGTGGCCGGTTTGGCTCGTGGTGATGGTTCGAGCCCTGACTTGCTCAGCCTTCGAGCGATGAATGCGTCAATGGGGTTCGATCCCCAGGTCGATGATGCCTGTCGCACAGGCAAATTGGGTCGCTCGACGCGTGAGAATGCCCAGTGACCCGCATAGTGAGCGCCTTGTTCGATCCAGCGCCGCAACACGTCCTTGTCTTTGTCTGTCAGGACCCGATGGCTCTCCGGGGGCGGCATAACCTCAAACTCATCATCACTGATAATCCGAAGATAGAGTTCGCTTTCTTCTGGATCGCCCGGCACAACTCCAGCGTAGCCACCTAAGTCTTCCAGAAGATGTTCTTCGGTGTCAGCTCGAAAGGGTGAGTCTTGATTCTCTGCATCCGGACCATGACAGTGAAAGCAATTGTCCGACAGAATAGGGCGTACGTCTCTCGCAAAGTCGACCAGATCCGAAGCTTCCGCTTCGTGATCACTCGCGGCGGAATGACTCAAGAAGAACGTCGAGGCAATCAGAACGAGACGGATCGACCGCATAGATGACATTGATTTGGAGTAACGTTGCTTTTCGGGGCGAAATCAGGCGGTTACTCCCAGTGCAAAACGAACCTGCCGCCCCTTTTTCAGAAATTTCAACATTTGACGGCAGGTTTTGACCCGAACGGGAGTTCCCACCACGGAATCACTCCCATCGCATTGGTTCTCGGCATGCATGACGATCGGTTTCTCTCACTCTTTCTCCGCCACGAGCGGTCGTTGGCCGCGTTCGCGCGATCGATGCTTCCCGATTGGGAGGCCGTGGACGATGTGATCCAAGACGCCTCGATTGTTATGTGGCGAAAGCTTGATTCCCTCGAACGAGATGAGGACTTCCTGAAGTGGTCCTTTGTCATCGTGCGCATGGAAACCTTGAAGTATCGCCGTGGCAAAGCGCGTGATCGCGTCATGCTGTCCGAAGGCCTCGTTGAAAAGTTGGCAAGCGAGGCAGAAGACGATTGCGACGAGCGAGCGATGACGTTTCGCTCAAAGGCACTCTCGGCTTGCCTGGATTCCTTTCCTGCTAGCGATCAGCAGTTGCTCCTCGCGCCCTACGTCTCTCGGGGTAGCGTCACCGAGTTGGCGTCGGCTGCGGGAACGTCAGCAAACGCTCTGTATAAGAAGCTCGGACGGCTTCGTCTCAGGCTACATCAGTGTATCGAGTCGCGGATCCGGGTAGGTGGGGAAGGTGCGTGATGAACGTCAATGAAACGGAAGACGAAAGGCTTTTGTTATTGATCGAACGTTTTTACTTGAACGATTTGACATCGGAGGAACTGCGTCAGCTTGAACTGGCGCTCGATGGCAATCGGAAACTCCGCGACCGGTTTCGGGCCGCGGCCGTAATCGACGCTGGCTTGCGATTTCGAACGAGCGAGGAAGTCGCCGAGAAGCCGTTGGTTCAAGCAAGCGTTTCTCGACAAGGCTGGTTTCGCTGGGCCATGATCGGTTTGGCCGCGACGTTCTTGATCGGGTTGCTTTCTCTACGTTCATTCATTGGATCGTCCAACCACGTTTCGCCCCAGGTCGCAAGTTCCGGTCCGACGACGGACGAACCCGAAGTATCTCCAATAGCAGTGGATTCTTTGCGGCCCGATGGTTCCATCGCGGAGTTCGTCATTCGGAACGAGCTTGTCCTGAAAGGCCCCGTCACCGCTGATGGATCGCTCAGTCCGGGCGATTACGAGGTCACCAAGGGAGAAGGCACGCTCCGGCTCAACAACGGAGTTGAACTCACGCTTCAATCGCCGGCGAAGTTTCGGCTGGTCGATAAACAACGGATTGAGTGGACGCTTGGACGGGCTCGCGCGTACGTTCCACCTGAGGGTCACGGGTTTCGAGTGATCACACCGCAAGGTGAGATCGAAGATTTGGGCACCGAGTTTGGTTTTCTGGTCGCCGAAGATCAGACCAGTGAGGTCCACGTGTTTGCTGGAGAGGTTCGTCTATTGAACGACGGTCAGCCGCCCCAGCAATATCAAGAAGATACGGCTGTGAAGCTTGTCTCCGGCGAACGCCGAGTCCTTGACGCAACAGCTGCAGCGTCGTTCGTCACCCGTGGACAGATCGGTTTCAAACGTTGGCTTGCGACGAGCCGCGCGTTGCGCAACGACCCTTCCGCGATCCTCTATTACGACTTTTCACCAGACCCGAGTGATCCCGAACGGCTGATGGACCAAAGTGCGAACTCGTTGATCGACGGTCAGATCGCGGGGGGGATTGTTGTCAGTGGTCGTTGGCCGCAGAAATCGGCCCTTTTGTTCGATGACCGCGGAGATCGCATCGAGCTATCGATCCCGGGTCAATACGATTTCATCACGCTGTTAGCCTGGATCCAGGTGACACGATTTGACCTTCCCATGCAGACTCTATTCAACACGGTCGATTACGATCCAGGGGAGCATCACTTGAATCTGCTTCGTGATGGAGTCATGCGGGTTGGCATCCGCGAAGGCTATACTTCGAATGCAAGTAAGCGACCACTCCTGACAGGACGGTGGACTCAGCTGGCTGTTGTCATCACACCCGACACTGCGAGGTATTATGTGGATGGTGAATCGGTCTTGACGGTCGTTCGCGAAGACAAGCTACCGATTGTGTTTGGTGATTGCTCTATCGGAGCTTTTGGAAAAACAAAGGTTTCCAAATCGGGTGTCAAGACGGTCGGTTTCCATCGTGAACTTCGTGGCAGGATTGACGAATTCGCCATTTTTTCCCGAGCCTTTACAAGCGACGAAATCAGCAGGCTATTTGAAGCCGGAAACAACAGTGGTTGGTAGTGCTTATCAAATACCACCATCAGATTTCAGCAGGGTTTCGCCGGCGGGTTTGTCGACTCGTGCCAGTGACATCTTGAAATCACGCAGCGACAAAGACCCATAGGCGAACGTCAACGTGATGCTGGACTTTTTTCGCGCAAGTGATTTGTGGTTCAAAGACGTTTTGAAGTCGCCTATCTGCAGATCCGCCTTGCGATCCTTGATCTTCAACCGGAACGAGACCCATCTACCGGCCAACGAATGATTGGCCCGTGATTCTTGTGCTCTTTGAACAGAATTGGATCGCAGACCGCGGAAGCCGACTGCCCGGAAAAAGTCCACACTCCTCTTTCCTCATCGATCGTGCAAATCGAATCCTTCGCGGACTTAAAGTCGTCGGTGTGATTCCAAAGGCCGTTGTCGCCGAATGCGTTTGGCGTGAGAAGTACAAGCAGGATCGAAAAGCGAAGCAGCATATGGAGTCTCGGTCTTGGATATCCTAGAGTGGACGCCGAAAAACATCTGATCAAGCAAACAATTCTTCGATCACGCCAGTCGAATCGCCGTGGGTTGATGCATTGATGCCTGAGCCTTGCAGGATGCTAAGCCACAAATTGCACAGCGGCGTCTTTGGATCGTCCATCACGAGGTGACGTCCTTGTTTGATTCCGGCACCACCGCCCGCGACGATCGTCGGGCAATTCTTCAGCGTATGATGGTAGCTGATATTGCTGCCGAAGGTGACGGTGCAATTGTCGAGCAAGCTAGACCCATCAGCCTCTCGGGTGTTCTTTAGCTTGGTCAAAAAGCCAGACAGCATCTTGGCATGCTCGGCGTCTCGTTTTCGTGACACGACGCGGCGTTCAGGAGCCGCATAGTGACTCATGCTGTGCGCGCTCATGGTTGCGCCGAGACTCGCGATCAGTGAGTCCGCCGGCATGCGATAGGTGAGCACGCGCGTGGCGTCGACCTGCATGGCCGCGACCATCAAGTCATACATCATGCGAACCTCTTCAGCCCCACGCATGGATTCGGCGGGCTCGCGAAGCTGCTCGCTCGGTTTTTTCTTTTCGACTCCCAGCCAGCTCTCTTCCTTCGCGATACGGACTTCGATCTCGCGAACCGATTGCAGGTACTCACTCAGCTTACCGCGATCCTCTTGGCCCAAACGACGATCGAGACTGCGTGCATTGTCAAGCACGGTATCGAGCACACTCTGTTGTTTCTTCAATTTGTCTTGTCGGATCTCCAGCGGCGTCGTGTCGTCGGAGAACAGTTTGTGAAACGCAGCAAGAGGATTATCCAGTCCAGCGACAGGCTTTCCAAACTTGTTCCAGGCCAACGATTGACCCGGTCCGTGACCGTCACTGTCTCCCGGAGCAGTCAATTGAAGCGACGTGTATCGTGTTGCGGCGCCCCACTGACCAGCGGCAACTTGGTCCACTGAGATCGTATTATGAAAATTCTGACCAGGCATCGCGTAGCGATTCGCACCCGTCAACCAAAAGGTGCTCCCGGAATGACCGTCGGCCGAATATCGATGCATCAGATTCTGAATGATCGACAAATCATCCTTGTGTTTGGCCAGCGGCTGCAGCAATTTCGGCAAGCGGTAATCGCGGCCTGTTTCGTTTACGTCCGGATACCACTCATCCGCAGTGACTCCAAACCCCATCCCGCAAAACACCATTCGTTTGGGAATCTCGCCTGCGACAGGACTGGACGCAGCGGCGAATTTTCGAAAGCCAAAGGAGTCCATGAAAGGCAATGCAAATAGGGCTCCCGCACCTCGCAAAGTTGCGCGTCGGTTGAGTTGATTCATGGCACACTCCTGAAACGGTGAGATGGCTGGTGGATTGTTAGTGCTGGGTTTGATTCGAATTACGAGAAAGACAGCGACACCTAGCGCGATCGGAATGTCTCGGATTGGACCAAGGCGTGGATCAGCGTCACCGGCGTGAAGCCTTCGTCGCGGGCTTGATCTAACATCGCATCGGCCAGCGACTCATCGGTGAAACCATAGGGGCGACCCATGGCGTACGCGATCAACTCCTCGGTGTAACCACGGGCGAACGCTTCGTGCTGATCGGCGACCAGTTTGCGAAGGTCAAAGAAGTCCTTGAACTTTTCGCCGCCTGGAAACGTCCCTGACGGGTCAATGTCAAACTGATGGACGACTTTCGATCGCTTTTCGGTGATCGTGACCGTTTCCATGTCACGCCATAGTCCCGTGACGTCGAAATTCTCTAAGCCGTAACCAATGGGATCAATCTTGCGGTGGCACTGGGCACACTGTGGTTGCTCTTGGTGCAGCTTCTGAAGTTCACGAGCCGGGTGAGCCTCGCCCTCCAACCGACTGAGTTGCGGAACGTTTGGCGGAGCCGGCGCGGGCGGATCGTGAAGCAAGTGACGCAGCACCCAAGCTCCCCGCTCGACGGGCGAAGAACGCAGACCATCCGAGCCCATGGCAGCGACCGCCGCTGTTCCGAGCAAACCGCCTCGAGGGCTGCCCGCTGGGACCGCGACGGGACGAAGTTCATGCCCCTTGACTCCACCGATGCCATAGAACTCGGCCAACAGATCGTTAACCATCACGTGATCAGAATCTAATAATTGACCGAGCGGCAGGCGCTCCTGCATCACGTGTCGAACCATCTCGTGGACTTCCTCCTCGGCACAATCGCGAACCGCATTGTCAAACGAAGGGAATTGCACGCCGTCGAATTGGAACACGCCCAGGCGGTCCATCTGCAACCACTGATGCGTAAAGTCTTTGACAAACCTGCCCGACTTCGGATCGTCCAACAGTCGTTGAGTCTGCTCTCGCAACACGGAAGGGTCGTGCAAACCGCCCTGCAATGCGATTTGCATCAATTCGTCATCGGGTGGTGAACTCCAAAGCGTGTACGCCAAGCGGACAGCTAATTCGGAACCACTCAGACGCTTGGGGTTATCGGGGCTGCCGTCATTGACCATGTACAGAAACTCGGGTGAAGCCAAGATGATCGTGAAAGGTTCGATCAACGCTCGCTCGACGGAGTCACCCTCGTGTCGCTTTTGTTGATAGTGGGCGTGGAGCCGGTGCAGATATGTTTCCGAAGGTTGTTTGCCTCGGAACGCATGGACTGCGAAGCGGTGCAATGCGGACTTGGCATACTCTGCCTCGGAATCGCCCGATCGACGGTCCGGCCAAACACGTTGGCGAGCCGCTGCCAGAGTCGGTGCCGGATACGGACCGTCGATCTCGCCCCAATCAACCCAGATGCCTGGTTTCAGGCCGAACCCGTTCTCCTTGACCGCCGTGGTCTGAAGCACTTTGTCCGCTCGGTCTTGGTGCGAACGCTGATGGAATTCGATCTTGGTGACCTTGCCGGGTTGGTGATAGATCGGGAACTCGATGATCTGAGGATCGGACAGCGGGGCCGTCACCTTGCGGTAACCCAGCCGCGTTCGAGTTTGGCCCTGGACCGCCGTGATCTCCAAGTACTGATAGCGAAGGTCGGCGCCTGGATAGCCGCCGGCTCGGATACGAGCGATGTAGTGCCCCGGCTGGTCAGCTGCCAAAGAAGGCAAGGTAATCCGTGTCGGACCTAACTTTTGCGGGATCATGATCAGCGTGCTGCCAGTCTTGTTTTCCGGTCGCGACAGATACCACTCCAGAATGGGCGACCATTGCTTCAGCGCGTTGATGCGTTTGGGTGCTTCGTCGCTGCTGACCATGCCAAAGTCAGACACGGGCCTGTCGGACTGAGCCAAGTATTGCTCGGCCAGCTGGGCTTCCTCCTTCCGCAAGCTCAGCCGGGCTTGGTACTTTTCGGTGTAAACATCCTCGGGCTCAAAACGACGTGTCTGCGCTGGCCTGACATTCGACGAATCAAGTAACAGGGTCAACGAACGACGTGCCGAATCCAAGTAGTTTTGAATCTGGTCGCTCGAAACGAACAGCGAACCACCCTGGGTATCAAACCCACTGCCGGTTTGATCGTTGGGCAACGAAGACACATCCGGTTGAATTCCCAAGAGCGATTCAATCGTGTTGGCGTACTCGCGTCGATTCAATCTTCGCAGCGGTGCCCGTCCGCCCGAATCGCTAAGAATCTTCCGTGCTTCGACCATGCGAGCGGTTAAGTCTTCTAAAAAGCGAAGCTTCGCCTGATCGGGCAGTGGATCGTAATCCTCCGGAGGCATCTCTCCAGAATTGATCGCGTTGAGAACCTTTTGCCAAAGACCGGCCGTTTCCATGTCTTGGCTGAGATCGAAGGAGAGAGTTTCTAGATTAACCCCGGCTTCTTCGGACGATGAATCATGACAGTCGTAGCAATGCGTGACGAACAGCGACGCGTGCTCTTTTGGCATCCGCGCGACATGTGATTCTTCGATGGCGAGAATGGTTTCGCAGGACCAAAGCTGCGAAATC
>JBCCYK010000075.1:0-25563 GCA_039189905.1 Planctomycetota bacterium | reverse complement strand
TAAGTCTCCTGAAGAACGAGAAGACGGCCAAGTGCGGCGTGAAGAATAAGCGACTGACGGCGGGTTGGGATGACAGCTATATGGAAAAGGTGGTTTTTTCAAGGTGAAACGCGTGCAATCGCCCTGCTTAAACCGCGATTGATATCAGTGACCCTGCCCGCGGGTCTGATCATGTGCGTGATAACGCGACGAGTGAGTGGCGGTGACCCACCTTAGCAAACGTCCCATCTGACATCAGTGGTCGGACGCATTACCATGTGCCAGTGATTAGGCCCCTCGGTTCCGGGCGTGATAGATCACACCGGTCTCGTCTGCACGTTTCTGTCGTGGCATCGGTCAATGGCAGTGGGCAATCCTACAAAACGATGCCGTTCAGGATATCGGTGTTTAGCCTGAAACAACCCCCTTCGCCTTTTGTCCCCCGCAGAATGACGTGAAGCCCCGGGACCCCATCACCGCAGAACAATATGAAAAGTACACTGGGACTATTTTCCCTGCTTTGTTTGACGGCGACCGCTGCTGCCACACCTCCGAAAAACATCGTCCTCATTTTGGCCGACGATCTTGGCTGGGCGGATACGACGCTTTATGGCAAGACGGCACTCTTCGAGACGCCGAACATCGAGCGGCTAGCGGCGCGCGGGATGACGTTTTCCAGCGCGTACGCAAGTCCGATTTGCTCGCCGACTCGGGCCAGCATCATGACCGGACAAAACCCTGCTCGGCATGGAATGACGGCACCTGCGGCGCATCTTGAAGCGGTCCGTTTTGAGGCTGTCGCGAGTGATGATGGGCCGCCCCATCAAAAGTGCACCAACGTGCGATCTTCCACGCGTTTGGATCCTGGTCTTCCGTTCCTGAGCCAGGTGCTTCAAGGTGCAGGCTACTCAACGGCCCACTTCGGCAAGTGGCATTTGGGGCGTGAACCCCATTCGCCGCTTGAGCGTGGATTTGACGTGGATCTTCCGCACTGGTGGGGACCGGGCCCGAAGACAAGCTACCTCGCGCCGTGGGGCTACGAGAATCCAAGTTTCAAAGAAGGTGAGCCCGGCGATCACATTGAAGATCGCATGGCACAAGAGGCCGTCAGGTGGTTGAAGAATCGCGATCGCAGCAAGCCGTTCTTCATGAACTACTGGCAGTTCTCCGTGCATGCCCCGTTTGGTGCCAAACCCGAACTGATTGACCATTATCGGAAAAAGCTGGGCGCCTCCGTTGCCGGGCTTTCCAGGCCAGAAGTTCGTGAGAAGCTTCTCAATCCGCACGAGCCTGGCACCGGGCTTCCTCAGCAATCCCCGACGTATGCCGCGATGGTGCATTCCCTGGATGATGCGGTCGGAACGCTGCTCGATGCGCTCCAGGAGGAAGGCATCGTGGACGACACCATCATCATCTTCTACTCGGACAACGGTGGGAACATTCACTGTGGCCTGGAAGAGACCGCATCCACGGGCGAGAAGTACATCACCCCGATTACCAGCAACCATCCCTTGCGTGGTGGCAAGGGAGGAATCCACGAAGGCGGTGTTCGTGTCCCGGCGGTGGTTGTTTGGCCGGGGGTCACGACGCCGGGTTCACACAGCGACGTTCGGATTCAAGCGATCGACCTCTATCCAACGATCCTTCACATGCTGAACGTCGAACGGCCAAGCGGTCATGTGATCGATGGGATTGATTTCGTCCCAGCCCTTCGCGGCGAAGACATGGATCGAGGACCCATGTTCACGCACGTGCCGGGACATGGGGGCACACCTCATTGGCTACCTCCATCGATGTCGGTGCACGACGGAGACTGGAAACTGATCCGTACGTTCCACTACGGCAAGGATGGCAAGCATCAATATCGCCTCTTCAACCTTCGCGAAGACATCGGTGAAACAACGAATCTCGCGTCGAATCACCCAGAGAAGGTTCAAGAGCTGGACAAGCTCATCGAGAACTACATCACCGAGTTGAATGTTGTCGTGCCGCTTCCCAATCCGAGTTTCGATGCGACGAAATTCGATCCAGCAAAGATTGGTGTGCAACCGGGTGGCTTGAAAATGCCGCCAAGCTTCAAGTCATCACAAGCCAAGTCCAACGCCAGTAAACCTTCCAAGCCAGTCAATGACAAATCCATGCTTGGATGGATTGCGCGGAACGCTGCCGTGTCAGTCGCAGGCGAGTCGCTGAGAGTAACGCCGACGGGTCGACAGTCGTTCATTGCCAGCGCCAAAGTGCGGGTAGACGGCCCTGCTCAAATCAAGCTTCGTGTGCGAACGAAAAAGAAAGGCACGGGGCGGCTGCAGTGGCGAACGGCAGATCAGGATACCTTCCCGAAGTCCGGGCAAACTCATTCGTTCGTGGTCGCCGGAGGGGAATGGCAGGAGCTGAGCGTTCCACTCGACGGGAACGGCCGTCTTGTTCACGTTCGTCTCTTCCTGCCCGGCTCCAAGCGACCGACCGAGATCGACTGGATTGAGATCGGCCCAATGGACGGAAACGCCGAGGAACACAAACGCTGGGATTTTGGAGTCCGCGACAAGAATGGATCGGTACCATGGCCTTCTCGCAACGGCGGTCGAGCGCCAGTGGAAAACCATGGATCATCCAACGCCGAACACTGACCGTCTTGAAATCGACATCGGCGTGCAAGCAAGACATGACTAAATGGCAGACGTCGACCAAGCGAACGAAGCACGCGAAGACCAACAATGGAGCCGACACATGAGATCCGTTCTTGTCATTTTATTGCTAGCCTGCACCTCAGCTATGGGGCGGGGAAGATCCATCATCGTCGGGTTCCGACCGAAAAGGAATGGACCGAGTTTGCAACGGATACCAAGATGGGGAAGCTGCGTTTTGCGGAAAACGAGGGTTACGGATCTGGGAGAATGAGTTTTCGTCCAACGCTCAATCGACTGGAAGTCCACTTGGACCACCAGAACACGTCTTTTGGAGTCGATGTGCTCTCCCGGGATCACGATCAGCCGTTTTTCCTTGCTGTCGGCATCATCAAACCGCACCTGCCCTTCAATGCGCCAAAGCAGTTTTTTGACCTGTACCCAGAGGAGGTTAAACCGCCACCGATTCATCCGGATGATCATGACGACAAGCCGCTTCCGAAGCGATGATCAACATGATTGGAAGGTGTGCCGGAAGGATCGAGAAACTAAGATTGCGAGCGTTTGGAACACTCCTTGTGGTCGGTTTCCTCGCGGTCGCAGGTGCCTCATCCGCGGATGAACTTGGGGCGGCTGAAGGTCGACCCGATGTTGTTTTCATCGTCGTTGACGATCTAAACGACTGGATCTCGTTGCTCGATTCGAGCGCGCCCATCAAGACGCCCAATCTGGAACGATTGGCCAGCCGCGGGATGTTGTTCTCGCGGGCCTACTGTGCCTCGCCAGCGTGCAACCCATCGCGCGTCGCCACCCTGACGGGGCTGCGTCCCACAACAAGTGGCGTCTACGGCAACAAGAGTGATTGGCGGAAAGCATTGCCCGAACGTGCCACCTTGATGCAGCGTTTTCGTGCAAATGGTTTTGACGTGCGCGGTGCGGGAAAGATCTTTCACCACCATCTCGACGGAGCCTTTCATGATGATGCGTCGTTTGACGACTTCCAGCCGATGCGCGCCCAGAGTTATCCGGAGACAAAACTCAATGGTGCTCCCAAGTATGGCTCCCGCAACACGGACTGGGGACCATGGCCGAGCCGCGATGCGGAGGCGATCGACTTCCACACGGTTTCCTACTGTGCCGACGCATTGAAGCGGCCTGGCAGCGAGCCGCCACTCTTTCTGGCTTGCGGCATCTTTAAGCCGCATTCTCCCTTCTTTGCTCCCGCCTCGTACCACGTTCCCTATTTGGCGATGCAAACGCCAACGGTCCAGAACGATGACTGGGGCGACCTCCCGACGGGTGCGAAATCTTTGCTACGTAACAAGAAGTGGTTTTGGCAAGGGATGATGGAGGTTGAACGAGAGAAACCAGGTGCCTTCCAACGTTTCATTGAAGCCTACGCCGCGTGTGTCGCTTTTGCGGATGCTCAGATTGGTCGCTTGCTTGAAGCGCTGGACGCGAGTCCACAACGGGACAACACGATCGTGGTGTTGTGGTCAGACCATGGTTTTCATCTAGGTGAGAAGAATCACATCGAGAAATTTGCCCTTTGGGAGAAGACCAATCATGTGCCCTTGATCATCGTGGCACCCGGAGTCGCGGAGCCAGGGAGTGTATGCAATCGGCCGGTGGACCTGACCGCCGTTTACCCAACGCTATTGGAGTTAGGTGGCCTACCCGCGGATCAACGCTGCGATGGACAAAGTCTGGTACCGTTGCTGCATAATCCCAAAGCGGCTTGGGAACACCCCGCTGTGATGACGTACATGCCCGGAAATCATGCGGTGCGCAGTGATCGCTGGCGATACATTCGATATGCCGACGGCACGCAGGAGTTGTATGACCACCAAGGCGACCCAAATGAATGGAACAATCTTGCTGGTAGCAAGCGTTTCGCGCCGGTCATTGCGTCTCACGCGAAGTGGCTGCCAACCGAGGAGGCGGAACCGGTGGCTGACCTGCAGCGACCCAGGGTGACACCGACTCGTAAGCATGAATAGTCGATCGAGAATCTTGCCGCTAATTGTCCTTCTCATCGCTCTGTTGAGGCTGGGCGTTGCAACGACTGAGGCGGCGTCGCCCAAGTCCAGACCGAACGTGTTGTTCCTGCTCGCACCCGACTCCCTATCCCAGTGACTTTCCATTCAGTGGTGTGAAAGGACTCGGTCACGAGAATGATTGGGGAGCCCTCCCGATTGCGGACGAAGACTACGATGACGCGGCAACGGCGCGGTATGCAATCCAGTTTCTAGAATCGGTTTCGAAGCGAGGGGCCGGACCCGAGGCAGCGCCGTTCTTTCTGGCTTGTGGTTTCTTAAGACCACATCTCCCGTGGTACGTGCCCCAAGCTTTCGTTGATTCGATTTCTCTGGACGAGGTTCATTTGCCACAGGTCCCGGAGAACGATCTGGACGATGTGCCGGACGCAGGACGTCAGTTTGCCGCGGCAAGACGCAAGGACTTTGAGACAATCCAACGAGCGGGCAAGCCGACAACACCCTCGTCGTCCTTTGGTCCGACCATGGTTGGCACCTCGGTGAGAAACGCCATTGGCACAAAACGACGCTATAGGAGGAGGCCACCCGAGTCACACTGGTCATCACGGCTCCGGGGTTTCAACCCGGCGTCTGTCATCAGCCGGTGAGCTTGATCGATCTCTTTTCGACGCTCAACGACTTGGCGGGTCTTCCTGTGTCGCGGTCGTATGATGGGGTGTCCCTGGCACCATTGATGCGACAACCGGACGCCCGCTGGGATCGTCCCGCCGTGACTGAGTTCCAGAGCGGGAATGCGGCGGTTCGATCCAAACACTACCGGTACATTCGCTACCGAGATGGCGGTGAAGAGCTCTACGACCACCGCGTGGACCCCAACGAATGGGAGAACCTGATCGACCAACCGGAAAGCCGTGCTATCGTTGACCGACTTTCCCCCTGGATCGCCCAGGACTGGGCTCCGCCATCCCCCACCAAATCGGCATTCGATTTTGATCCGGAGTCCTTCACCTGGATCAACCGAACGACGGGCAAGGTCACCCGCGGCACGGAACCATGAACCATCGCGTTTTCCGTACGCGTGAGCCGGCGAAACTCATGTTTCGGATGGTGTGCGAATCCCAAGACTCATGATGTCATCGAGAATCAAGTAAAGACAAGGGACCAGCACCAGGATGATCGCGGTTGAGAAGAGGATTCCGAAACCGAGAGAAATCGCCATGGGGATGATGTACTGGGCTTGCAGGGACCGCTCAAAAATCAAAGGGATCAAGCCACCAAATGTGGTGAGCGTCGTCAGCAGGATCGGACGAAAACGTCGAATGCCAGCTTGCGAGATCGCTTCGTAAGCCGTGCATTCCTTCCGGCGTCGATTGGCATAATCAATCATGATCAAGGAGTCGTTGATCACCACGCCTGATAGGGCAATGACCCCCATGAAGCTGACCAGCGAAAGGTCATAACCCAACACAATGTGACCCAACACGGCCCCCACAATTCCGAAGGGTATCGCGACCAAGACAATGAGCGGTTGGATGTAGGCTCGAAAAGCGATTGCCAGCAGCGAATAGATCACGGCAAGGGCGAGACCAAAGGTCCCCCACAGCGAGGACGTTGCTCTTCGCAGTTCGGCATCACTGCCTTCAAAGGTCCAGGTGATGCCTGGAAAGTCTTCGCGAAGACGTGGAAGTTCTTCTTCTCGAAGGGCAGAGATCACCTGGGTGATCGCGCGCTTCGGTTCGACGTTCATGGAGACATTGACGACGCGTCGACCGTCGCGACGGTTGATGGAAGAAAACGCCTCGGTTGCAACAACTTCTGCAACATCCAGGAGCGGCACCTCCGCGCCGTCCGGGGTGCGGATGATCAAATCCTGCAGACTGTAAAGGTCCTCTCGCTGTTCCTCCGGCAGCTTCACGCGCACTTCGATCTCATTGGTTCCGCGTAGCAAACGCAGGGCTAGTGAACCAAAGAACGCACCCCGCAGCTGGTTGCCCAGTTCTTCATCGGTGATTCCCAAGGCACGACCCTCGGGACGCAGCCGAACGTCGAATTGCGTTTTACCCTTGTTGTAGTTGTCACTGACGTCTTGCACATTCGCGTATTGCTCCACCCGATCGACGAGCGCGACAGCGGCCTGCTCCAGGACAGCGATGTTGCTGTGACTCAGAGCGATGCTAATCGCGCGACGGTAGCCGCCTGGGCCTCGTTCCGCTTCGAACGTGACCTGACTGACGCCGGGCAAGTCGCCGATGGAGTCTCGCCACAGATCAATCACCTCGTCCGCGGTCATGTCACGCTGACCGGGCGGCTTCATCACGATCTCCACGTCGATGAAGCTCTCCCCGCGCACATTCGTTTTAATGCCCTCCGCGACTTCGTGCAGGTTGTGCCTGTCGAACATCTCCAGGCTGGCACGCGTGACGGCATTCGCGATCTCGGCAGCTTGATCCTGGGTTGTCCCGACGGGCATGCGAACGCCCGCTTCGATCTCGTCAGCGGAAACCTCGGGCATCAAGATGAACCCCATATGCGCGCTGTTGGCGTAGCCCACAACGACGGCAAAGAAAGCCAACGCGATCGTGGCTGTGACGTATCGGAACCGCAAACAGAGTGCCAGCAGCGGTGCGAACGTCAGTTCAACCAGGCGATTGAATCCGCGACTGAACGCTTGCTGAGCCGCGTGTAGCGGCGCTCCCAAACCAAACGTCGCCGAACCCTCTTTTGGATTCTTTCGTTTGCGAACGTGGGCGAGGTGCGCCGGTAGTATGAACAGGGATTCAAACAGTGATAGCGAAAGCACAATGATCACCACGACGGGCAGAGGAGCCCAGAACTTGCCGGTTTCACCGGGAATGAACATCAAGGGCACAAACGCAACGATGTTCGTCAAGATGCTGAACGTGACGGGCCCGGCAACTTCACGGGTGCCCTCAATCGCCGCATTTTCGTCGTCACGATTGGTCTGCCGTTTCTCGTAGACGTTCTCACCCACCACGACGGCATCGTCCACGACAATGCCGAGCACAACCAAGAATCCGAACAAGGAAATCATGTTGATGCTGATGCCCGCAGCCGGGAGAAACAGCACACCACCGATGAATGAGACCGCCATTCCCATCATGACCCAGAACGCCAAGCGGAACTCGAGGAACACGGCCAGGATCAACAGTACAATGCCGACCGCCAGAACCGCGTTTTCAAGGACGAGTGACAGGCGTCTTCGAAACTCTTCCGCGTTGTTGCGGTCGATTCTCCAGGTCACTCCCGGTGGCATACTGGATTCGAAACCCGCCATGGTTTCTTCGACCGCCGCCGCCACGTCGATCGGTGACTGCGAACCGACGCGGAAGATGTCCAGTTCCACCGATGGCGTCTGACTGAACTGCGAATGAAACCCCACTTCCTCAAATCCATCACGGAGGGTTGCGATGTCGCGAAGAAGAACGGAAGGGCCGTCGCGTCCCGTGATGATTTCGATCTTGGCAAATTCATCTGCCCATTGCTTTCTGGCTTTGACACGCAGAAGAACCTCGCCCGATGCCGTCTGAACGCTCCCGGCAGCGACATCCCGGCTCGCAGATCGAATGCGGGAAGCGACGTCCGGCAGGGTCAAACCATATTGCCGGAGTGTTTGACGTGGGATTTCGATATGAGTCACGTAAGCCGGGACGCG
This sequence comes from Planctomycetota bacterium, assembly GCA_039189905.1. Classification (GTDB taxonomy): domain Bacteria; phylum Planctomycetota; class Planctomycetia; order Pirellulales; family Pirellulaceae; genus Rhodopirellula. Next base: position 17,290 of record JBCCYK010000075.1, on the reverse strand, counting down.
GCGCAGTTCAACTTGGGTGATCTGTTCGTGCGCCTGAAGCGTATCCCGCAGTTGCTCCGCCAGTTGACGCAAGGACCAAATGTCCACGGGCCCATACAGGGCCACTTGAACGGCCTCACGCTGCTCTGATTGCAAGCGGACCTCGGGCTGCTCGATGTTATCCGGGAAGGTGCGGATGCGACTGATTGCCTGATCGATGTCTTGAAACACTTTCATGCGTTCGGAACCCGATACGATTTCGATCAGCACTTCGCCACGACCCTCGCGCGCTTCACTGACGACCGATCGGATCCCCTCGACCCCGCGGACAGCACCCTCGATCGGTCGCAAGATGCCCTGTTCGACCTCCTCCGGTGCAGCGCCTGGGTACCCTACCCGGATCTCGACCACATCCAGAAGGAACTGGGGGAACACTTCCTTTTGCATGACGAACGCGGTCCAGATGCCCCCGCCGAGCAAGATGAACATCATCAAGTTGGCCGCGATCGAATTGTGCGTCATCCACGCGATGGGACCGCGAGCCGCTGTCGGCGGGCTTTTTTCCGTGCGGGGATCGGCGTCTTCGCTCATGGATCCAAATTCGCGGGGGTGTTGATGCGCCGCAAACCGATTCCCTCAGCAACGGTTGCGAGCGTGCTGGTCACCACCTCGTCACCGGTTTCCAAACCCTCTTTCAGATAGGCGTAGACCGAGTCTTGAAACGCAATTTTGCACTCACGAATTTGAAGTTGGTCATCTTGCATGACCCAGACCGTATTGTCATCGCGTATGAACTCGCGCTGCAGACGCACCACGTCGCGGATGGGACGCCCCTCAATTTCCACTTGCAGCAGGGACTGTAGGATCAAAGGCGGTTCGCCAGATGCTTTCCCCAAGGGATCATCCACGGTGATCAGCACGCGCGCTAATCGGGTCCGATCATCGACGGTTCCAATCATCCTGGTAACGCGTCCAGAGCGTTGCACTCCCGGTGGCCATGCGTCGCTGTTGGCGAGCGTCGCGACGGACCCTGCCCGGTCATCGCTGGGGAACTGAACCCATTGCAGGCTGCGAACCGGCAAAGCAGCGGAGACCCAATACTCGGCGGTGCCGACCAGGCGCGCCAGCTCGTTGCCGGGTGCGACTTGTGATCCCAGATTGACCGACAGCGAGATGATTTGGGCATCAAAGGGGGCCAGGATCGTGGAACGTTCCAGTTCCAACTCGGCACGTTCCACGGCGGCCTTCGCAGCACTGACCTCCGCGCGAATCGATGCGATCTGAGGGGCACGCAGCACGAGGTCGCGGTTGGTTTCATCAATCGTGCTCTCAAGAAGTTTCAATTCCTTCTTGGCTAAGCTTTGGCGTCCCTTCTCAATCTCGAGCGAAGCCTCCGCCTGTTCCAATTCACTGCGACGGATGGAAAGCACATTCTGAAAATCGGCTGGATCGATTCGCATCAGTTCTTCCCCGACCCGGACCATGCCGCCGGGCACGAAGTTTTCGGACACCGACGTGATTTGTCCGTTGACGCGGGGGCTCAGCGTGATGTCGCGGGCGGGCGTCACGGTTCCCAACACCTGCAACCTGGGTGCGAACGTGCCCCTTTCGACGATGACCGTCTCCACCAACGCAGATGACTTGCGCGTGGTCTTGATTTTGGTTGCCGTTGGCTCTGTGCGATTGATCTCGAAGATTGCCCAGGCCGCGCCGGAAAGGATCGCCGCACAGACGACCAGAGTTCCGAGCGCTTTGAGCCATCGCAACTGGGTTCGGGGAGGAGATCTATCCATCGGGCGTCGCGCGCAGCAGATCGCCTAGATCCAACTGGTCTTCGCTATCAATCAGGTTCGGATCCGCGATCAACTCTCGCAGGTCGGTCACATCGTCGGGCGTCGGTGTTGCCGGTTCGGCTTGAGGCTCGTCGCTGATTTCGATGGTGGATTCCATGACGATCCGTTCGTTGGTCACTTGCGGCGTGAGGTCAAAACCGCCTGCGAGCGCCAAATAGAGGCCGACCCGCGTCAACCTTAAGTCTAGTTGGGCGGATAGGACTTCGCGTTGCAATCGCTGCTGCCCCGTGATGGCCGTCAAAACAGCCAGGTAATCCGTGTCTGGTTCCAACACGTACTGCTCGCGCAGCAGTGTTGCCGACTGTCGCGATAAAGCGAGCTGTTCCTGCAGGTGCCCCAGGCGTTCGCGTTGATATCGCTCCGTCGCCAACCCGTCTTCCACCTCACGAAACGCTTGCAGCATCGTTTGCCCATATTGATTGAAGAGCTCGCGGGAAACTGCGGTCGTGCGTGCGACCTCGGCCCGGCGCTGCCCGCCGTCGATCAACGGTGCGACCAGCTGGCCGCCGAGGGAAACAAACCAGTCCCGAAACAAGGTCTCAGGTTGATCGGAAACATTGAGCAGGGATCCTGAGAGGCTTAGCCGGGGGTACTGGTCACTGATGGCGGCGGCGAGATCGCGATCCGCCGCCTCAAACGCGAGGTAATCGCGACGCACATCGGGGCGACGCTGGAGCAGTTCCGCTGGGATCCCCGTCACAGGTATCGCAGGCAGGGCTGGGAGCGTTGTTCCGGTTGCGTACGCCGCGGTCTGCGGCATGCTTCCTACCAGAACGGCCAGTTGATGCTCAAGAACTTCGATGCGGGCCTTTGCAAGCGACTCCTGTTCCAAGGTGGCTTCAAGCAATTGCTGCTGTCGCAAGACATCGGCGGCACGAATAGTGCCGGATTCGTAGCCACTTCGTTGTCGTTCCAGGCCGGTGGTGTTGGTTTCCACTTGTTGACCCAGCAAGTCCAACTGGGCTTTGGCTTCAATCAAAGAAAACCAGACGCTGGCGATTTCAGCGGACAAAGTCAACCCAAACGCCCTTAACTGTTCGCGTTGGGCGGCGGCTCGCAGACGCTCGGCGTCCACTCTGGACTCGATCTGCCCCCAGAGATCGACGGGGTAAGATGCTTCCCAACCCCAAATGTAACTCTGGACATCGGGGCCGGGTCCAAATCGATAGCCGACATCCACAACGCCGTCGAGATCTGGAAAGAGATTGGATGCTTCGCGACGGGCGATCGCGCGTGCCGCGTACAGCCGCTGTCGAGCGGCGCTGAGCGTGAAACTGCCACGCAGCGCGGCGTTGATCTGTTGATCCAGACCAGGATCCGCAAACGCAGTCCACCAGCGTTGGGCGACCGGAACCTCCCCGGCCTGAGAAAAGGGCGGAGGATCTTGCGTGCGAAACGTCTGTCTGGATTCTCGATTCGCGCAGCCAAGAACGACCGGCAACCCAAGGGCAACCAGCCACCGCAGGAAAACCCATGACGCAAGCCAAGACCATCGCATGATCTCCTCATACGCCGTGGGCGGTGGACACAACAAGATCGCCTGAGAGACCTCGTTGTTCCGTGCGCGACCCGAGTGCCGGGCGCGTTGGGTACTGCATGAGCTGCACGGGTCTCCGAAACGTCGGCGACGCGGTATCGCAGAATCTCGCCGAAGGTGGAGCGAACCAAACGCTTCAAATCGCGACAAACACGTCTATTTTCAACCCACGTCGAAAGTGCGTTAGGGCAGTACGAAATCGATCTTGCGAGGGCCGCTGCCAAGATCGATCTCAACCTGGATTTGGGAACCCGCCCTCAAGACCTCGCCTGCGAACACGACCCAGCCGGTTTTCTCTCCCTGATCCGGTCGCAGCAGTTCCCGCTGGAGAAGAAAACCGCTCAACGCGCGGGCATCGCCCAGCAGCGAAGGACCGGGATAGATCTCACCGGGCAGGGCGGCCATGCCCGGCTGAGGCATGGCAAGGAGCTTCCGCTGCTGTAACCCAGCTTCCAACCGCCGGTAGTTGGTAGGAATCAGGTAGTCCGTCGTTTCCGACGTGGCGGCAAACGACAGTCGCTCCGCACCGAACTCGATCTCATTGGCATCCGGACGGTACATCAGATCGAGCGTTTCCGCGACGTTGGTGCAGTGAAGCTGCGTTCCATCGCAGCGGGCCGTTATTTCGCGTGGCGATAGAATCGGCTGATCGGACGCTTCGCAATTGCACAGCGACACGACCAAGTGAAGGAGCCCACGGGTACGTTCCACGCGAGCTGTGACTTTGCAGCGAACAGCCCCGTCACGGACCAGCACCCACGGATTGCTCTCATCCGACACACGTAGAAGGGATTGTTCAGGCGCAATGGAGTGTGTCAGTCGGTTCAGTTCTGAAACGGAGAGCTCAAACGCGGCCACCCTCTGATTTCGTTCGAGATAGTCCACCTGCGCGACGTCACGAACGTCCTGCAATCCGGTGACCACTTCGCTCAACTCGCCGTAGTTCGTGATTTCCCTGCCTTCGACATTGACGATGCTGCATTCCCGCAGCCGTCCTGTCGACGCCAAGCGAATGTCGCCATCCGCCAACTCCGGTGCCCACTGAGCAAGTCGTTGTGAAGGGATCTTGGCTGCAACCAATTCGGCACGCGGGACCCGTTCGGGTATGGCCGAAGCCCAGTTCCAGGGCACAACCGGGGCCGCATCGGGGTTCTTAGTCAGACTGCTCCAAGACTCCGACATCGGCTTTGTCGCGGCACAACCCGTGAGGACACACGCCGTAAGTACGAGCCAGTGCGCGTGACCTGAAATAGCACTTATATCATTCCTGATCATCAAACTACTCCCGAATGTCATCGAGGTGAGTTGCAATTTTGCGTATCTTTCGATGATGTCGCGTCCAATACAGCTCCTCACCTTTTCGAAGCGGGGGCAGGTAGGTGCCGAATCCCGCCCGATACATGCCGCACTCAAGTGGATTATCAAGCAACTCACCCTCCACATACGCGCGGCCCAGTTGGAAGTCATGCACAGATTGGGCCTTGGCAACTTCCGGGCGACGGTCGAGAACCGCAGCCTCCAAGAAGATCAACAGCTCGGTCTTTTGGCGAGTTGTCGACTTGCTGCGGAATGGAAAACCCACGTACGGGAGGTCGCCTAGAATCGGAATCTTATTGAGCACTTCTTCTTCACGCTCGCCGATCAGGCCCGCCATAACGACGCCCTCGCCACTCTTGATTTGGATGACGTTGGCAATCGCTCGTACGTTTTGTTCCGTGTTGGCGTTGATCTCGACTGGATTCGGGCCGCCAATGTCAACATTCACCGTGTCAGTGCCTTCCTCTGACAGCCGCACCACCAGAGCGAGGTCGATGGTGCAGTTTTCCGGCTTCCAATCTTGACAGTGCTCGCAGTCGATGATGACGTCCTCCGCGACCCAATCGGGCCGAGCGATGACGACCTCGCCGAAGTCATTCACCGCTTCGTAGCTGATTAACTCAGATCTGGAAAAGTCATCGAGATACGCCAGGATGGATTCCTTCAGCCGAAACGGAACAACGCGTTCGTTGTTGGCAAAGGGTGCGATGCTCGTTCTCAACTCAGTGCTGAGGTTGAAGTTCTCTTCATCGAGCATCCACTCGATCAGTCGATTCCAGTTCCCAACCTCGGTTGCGACCAACGGGGCTTCGCCCCGCCCCTCAGCATTGAAACCCCAGTTAACGATCTTGGGGGTCACGCTGACATAGGTACCGACATTCTTGTAGAACACCTGCTGGATGTTGTTGTTGGTTCCTTGAATGACGTTTTGCCCAAGTTGGAACGGCAACTTGGAACCCGCAACAAACTCCACGTTTTGACCATTCAGCGTCACAACCTCAGGTGCCGTGATGACGTCGCCGTTGAATTCGGTGGCAAGGAAACTGACCGCCCAGTTGATGTGTTCTCCGGTCAAGTTAACGAGGCCTCCGGAGCCCGAGCCAAGTGCATCAATGAGGCCGTTGATGTCAAAGTTGGTCGCCGCCCTCGAATTTTCAAATGCATTGTTGAGAGGGGAGCCACTGGTAAGCGACGCGTCGACGTCGTCGCGAGCGACATACTCCAAGACCGAGTTCACCTGCAGGCCATCGTTTCGACTGACCTCAACAACGCGCAGCTTGATTTGAATCAAAGGCTGGTGATAAATGTCCACGAGCGCCTGCGCGTCACCGTTCACGCCCAGTCCCAAGGCCTGCGCTCGGATGGCGGCTTGCGCCGCTTGGGGATCGTTCAGTGCTTGAGGGGCGCCAAGCGGTGTGGCGTAGTTCCGCAAACCGGCCGTCGCGTCGAAGGTGCCACCATAGGGGCTGGCGGGCCCAACAAATGGGACGCCCAGCGTGCCGAGCGCCGCCTGCGTTTCGAGGCCTTGAATCTGAGCCTCAATGAGCGGCCTAGCCTCGTCGCTGGCGTTGGCCAGCTGACGCTCCAGGTTCTGGCGTGCCAGGATCGCGGTCGCCGCCTGCACCTGCAGGAGCCCGGGCCCGTTCTGGTGAGCAACCGGATAGACGTGATAGCTGTAGCCTGACCCTTGATCGGGGTCGGTCTTCAGCGGGCGACCGTATCGCTGAGTCCCTTGGACATTTCCGACCTGAGGGTCGGACGCCAATTGACTACTGTACGGTTGTCCAAGGGTGCTCTGGGCCGCGAGTTGCGGGAGCGAAATCAGTCCAAGGCCGATCGCGCACAGGCATTGTAGTGGGCGGGGCATCCTTGCTCTCCACTTGGTTGATTCAAAGTTCGACTTTTGAGGCGACGATTCCCTTCGCCGAATTCCCTCAGTCGCATGATCGTCCAGAGTGGGGGTTCAATGGAAGAAACCGTCCTGCGGAGGGACGACCCATCCAGGTGTCACAACCCCCCCGTTTTTTTCTTGAGACGCTTGATTGATTGACTAATTTATGCGGTGGTCGGCAGGCTGTTCGGTGCTGGAAGCATTGGGGGATTTTGCAAAGGCATACCCCGTCCGAGTGCTGTCATCCTAGTCAGCCACTAGCTTTCTACGGGCGCGTGAACGGCTCAAGGGGGGCATTCTGCCCCGGAAGTTTCCTCGTTCTTGATGAGCAACTTTAGATGATCATGAAACCAGCGATCCAGGCAGTGTCAATCAAAGGAATTCTGGCACTCGGTTGGGTCCTAACCTTCCATCCGCTGGTTATGCAGGCCCAGGATGCTCCTCTCTGTGCGACGCTCGAGGTTGTGTCCACCGACGAAGCGTGGCGAGTCAATGGGAAGACCATTACCGAGCTTAAAGTGCAGACGGGTGACTTGCTCGTGCTAAAAGTCTCAGAGGGCAGCGAGATCTTTGTGTTTGAGTCGCAAGCGGTTGCTGAGACCTTGCTGAAAATCGATGGCATCGAAGAGTTCCGGCAACTCCCAGGCGACGCCTGGGGCACGAAGACAATCAGCGAAGCCGGGGTTGCCGTCACCGCCCGCGTCCAAGCCACCGACGCGGGTGTTCGTCTATCGCTCTCGAGTGGGATTGAGGGCCGCGACCGACGACTCGACCTAGTACTCGTTGAAACACCTCAGGTGCAGGTCACGTCCGTCGTGCTACAGCGAGACGGCCCGCCATCACAGCCGAGCGAAGAAGTAAGCCAAGCACTGTCTGGCTTACTTGATGAATTTCGGAATCTCCAGAGAGCTCAGTCAACCGGGGATTCGGTACAGGGCACTGCGGCTGCCCAAAGCGTGTCAGACTTCCTGAACGAGATTGACCAGCTCGCCGAGGAGAAGCTTGCCGAACTACGGAAATCACAACTGAGTCTCCCCAATGACGGCGTTGCTTTTTTCTCGCTGGAAGGATTGCTGGACGACGCGGGTGCCGGTCGCATCCCAATTCAGGCAACCGCCCTGCAAGTGCCCACAGCTTCCGAGCGTGACCAGAGCGGTGAAGAAGGTCTTGCAACTGACAGCCGCCTCAGGATTATCGAAGTTCAAAACGCCCGGGCTTTTGTCTACGACCGAGCCTTTGGTGACAACGACCTGCAGGATCTACTTAGAAACGGTTTTGGACCCGACTTGACTGAGTTGGATTCATTTTTAGAAAAGCTCTTGAAATCTGCACGCGGTACGATCATCTCGCTTGAAGGTTCGTCTGGTGATGAAGTGAGTGGCCAGTTGGTCGACTATAACGATGCAACAATAACGCTTATCGAAGAATCGAAAATAAGAGAATATGAGCGTGACCAGTACCAAATCAAATTGGAAACTCTTCCTGACTCCGTCGCCCACGCACTTGTTGAGGCCAACGAGTTACTCGCGGCCCGCAGTCCGAACCAACGAACCATTGCGGTTCGCGGCGAAAAGGGCGAGAAATACTGTCTCACCTATCGTCAACAAGTTCCGGCGTGGCGCGTTGTCTACCAGTTAAGAGTCGGCTCTGGTGGAAAAGGAACGCTTTCAGCATGGGCTTCGATCCACAATCGAACAGCGTTCAAGTGGGACAACATCTCGGTGAAGCTCGTTGAAGGCGAACAGACTTACTTGCTTCCCGCTGTGACGCTTGCTAGCCAGAACGTCGGTCTCTTTCCCATTGAGGGACTGACAGACGTTGCCGTGGATTCGGAACTGGTGACTTTTTTCAACGCCCGCTCAGCCCGAGGACCCAAGTTAGCGGCGCGTTTGCGCAACCAAGCCGGCGTCGGCCGCTACCTGGTTGGCGGGCAGGTCGACATTTATAGCAATGGTGCCTACCTCGGTGAAGATACTCTTACTTCTCTGCCGGCAGTCGCAAAGGGCGACGGAGCGTTTCAGATACTCGAGTACGGGGACAGCGAAGGGATCACGGTCAGCGTTAGTCCGTCAAGCGCGTTTTCGGACGACACGAGCAACATCCAGCGCTTCGAAGTCGCGGGGATCAGCGATCAAACCATGGAATGGCATCGTGGTCGGCGGCGTCGCTATCAAGTGAGCAACACAAGTGGTCAACAACAGAAGGTGGTCATCCAGCCGCAGAGTGTGCGCGCACGGTGGCGTCTGGTTGCGGACGATCTTGAGGGCGGGCAAATCGTGGCGACCGTTGGTTCTTCTGGAAAACGAATCGATACTCACGAGCGGTTTGTGGCGACCGACAGGACCGACAACCTGCTTGCCGTTGACAGTGATGACCTGGATGACTTTGGCGCTGGGCCTCAAGGACTGAGATTACTCGTGGATGAGATTGTGGACCGCAAGAAAGCGATTGAAGAGAGTGTTCGCCGTCGAGACGATGCCGACCGACGGGAAGGTCGGCTTGAGACTGACCTTTACCAATACCCGGTCAAGCTGAGTTCCTACTCAAACGTGATCGCGCGGCAGCAGATGCGGAATCGCCTTGGCGTTCTCCGTAACAGCCTCAAGACCGAGTCGACTCGACTCGAGGAACGAAGGAACCACCTAGCTCAACTTCTATTCGCCGAGAAACGTGTCCTGCTGCATGGTGTCGACCCCAAGGGTGAGGAAATCAAAGCGGTTGACGACGACAGCCTCGGGCAGTTCAAGTCGGAACTCGCCGAATACGAGCAAGCCGTTGGTGAGAAGGCCTCTCTGGTCGCCGTAACGAGCGATTGGGCAGTCTCAGAAGCGTTTCCGTCATCGCAGGTTGAGGAGGTTCGTCGGCAGGGCAAGCTCCCGTATGTCCGCCTACTACTCCGGTCCCCAGGCGTCGAGATTCCAGAACGGGAACAGAAATACTGCCTGGAAGAAATTCTAAGCGGCAACTTCGACCGGGAGTTGCAAGAGTGGGGTAAGGTTGCGAAGGCCGTCAAGAAACCGCTGTTGGTCGCCTTTGGACCAGAATGCAATCATGATCGGCATCCGTGGAGTGGCGGGTACAACGGCCGGAGCGAGCTCGCGGGCTTTGGTAAAGACGACAAGCCGGACGGTCCTGAGAGATTCGTTGCGGCATACCGACATGTTGTGGAACAGATTCGGTGCGAAGCCGGGGCCGAGAACATTTACTGGGTATTCCACGCCGATGCCCGCGACAGCCCGGACTCCATGAAGGGCTCATTGACGGTTTCCAAACGTCCCAACACGGCCAAAATAAAGACAGTCCGGATCAACGGAACGAGTCGAGGTGGAACTCAGTGGCAATACTTTGAGATCATCGACAAAGGCAAAGACAAAGAGGAGAAACGCGTCACCAGCACCACGCTATATCCAGGCGATACGGTTGAGTGGGTCAACAGCGGCGGCCACCATGGCATCCTGTTCGAATCTCAGCAGGCCGCCGAAGGCTTCCTGGAGTTTGATGAATCTGCCTCACAAGGACTTGCTGATCGCGAGGGGAAATGGGGCACCGAGGTCAAGCGGTTCACAGGTGGATCAGAGCCGGTGACGCTGGCCAAAGCAAAGGTGAAGTCAGGCAAGACGGGTGCGCTGGAGTTCCAGTGCGCTCAGTATCGAGAATTTACGAATTCGAAACCGCCTGAAGACCCCAAATGGAAGAACGACTGGAATGACCTTGAACGCTACTATCCAGGCGATGACTACGTCGACGTCATCGGTGTGACGGTTTTTGGGTCGCGAGACGGTGCGTCAATCGCGGATCAACCCGGCCTGAGTTTTGCTCAGCAGTTCCAAGCCTTTCATGACCGGATTGCATCGCTCAAACGGCGTGGCACGGACGGTGTGAAGCGTGACCTTCCGATCTTCGTCGCCGAGATGGGGTGTTCAGCGATCACGAAGTCGGATCCTGGCGATGAGGTTCCTCCAGTCGACAAGGATACACAGGCATCAACGTGGCTCCAGGCCGCACTTGCCGACCTCGTCGACGGAAATCACGACAGTCGTTACTTCGATGTCTTTGGATTCATTTGGTCGAACAGTTCTGTCTCGAAAGATGTTGTCCTGCGTGTTCAGCAACTTCCCGAAGCAGAAAAAGCGTTTGAACAGGGATTCGCTGACGGCACAGGAACTTTCCGACACGGGTTCTTGTCAACGACCGAGATCAGGTCGATTGTGGAACCCAAACCGCTGCTGGAGGCTCAGTAGACATTACCTAGCCGCCGTCCTCCGACCGAATTCGCTGGAGCTCGGCTGGCTCCGCAACATAAACGACGGGGAATGACCCTGCGTCGAGGTCGGAAAGAGGGACTTCCGTGTCCGCTTGAACACTGATGTAAAGGGCCCACTGCCCGTCAGCGTTACAAGTCAATCCGGCACGGATCACGTCGGGGTGTCGCAGGTTGTCCGCGATCTGTTCCAGATCAGCGGGACAAGGTCCCTTGGGATCTCCAGGGTCGTGGGTTGGTTTTGGCCTCATTCGTCGCAACCTCGGAATGCACGTTGTCGAACCGTTTCTAAGCTAAACCGACCCGGAAACGCTGCAAGGTCTCACCAAGATCACACCCCGTTGTGATATTGCCGGCGCCGGCAAACAACAGACCTACCGCACGCCCGGTCCTTTTATCAAGGATAAGCGACCCAGAATCGCCTGGCATACTAAAAGCCCCAGACTTGCCCCTTATCTCCATGCAGTTATCGAACGTGGCGATCAACGGCCGCCCAGGCGTACCATAATCAACACGCACACCGTTCACTCGCGTTGCGATGATCGTCCCGGTAGTCACTCCGGTCGTTTGACCCGATTTCGTCACGTCCGTGTTGGGCATGGGCGTGGCCAACTGCGCTCGGTAGTTTGATATCTGAAGCATTTGACCGGTCGCAACCAGACTTGAGTTAGTGACTTCCGCGATGGCTGCGTCGATTCGATTCCGCGGGTCTGACCCCATCATTGGAAAACGGATCCTCTCAAAATCGCTTAGTGTGGCAAAGATATCACTTCGATTCGAGCCCGCCGGCTGCACGATCTGAGTCGCACCACGAGGCAAACGATTTGTGTCCGCTAGGACATGATTGTTGCTCAGCGCAAAGAGCTTTCTTCCGCGTTGAACAAGCCCACCAATGGTTCCAACAAAGCGGGCGTTCATGGGACTGATTTGTACCCCACCGATCACCGGCCGGGTTCGCGCGCGGTGGACGGCCGCGCCAGAGGTTGCGGCTGTTCCAGACGCGCGGACTTTCTTACGAGATGGCTGACTGGTGCGCGTCCTTTTTTTGGCCACCTTCTTGGCTTGTGCAACTTGGATCGGCAGGTGCTCTACATCAATACCCACCCCATGAAACTCCTTCCCTGTAATCTGAGGCGTTCGTGAGCCGAGATCCAATTTCTGGAAAACGAAAACCTTGATACAGAAGTCTTTCGACAAAACTCTTCCTTTTCGAGTCCTGACACCAATGCCCGTAGCGTGGACGTTATTGAGTGGTGTCGCGAACGGCGACGAGGCACCACGCTCAGCGAATCCCCTGGATGCAGAAAACGTGTCTTCGGAAAGTTGTTCGCTGAACAGTGCGAGACGGTAGTCATCCAATGCGGTGAAAGCTTCTCCGTAAGTTGCCATCTTCATACCCGTTGTTGTGAGTTCGTGGTTTCGATTCCCATGTAAGAGTGTATCTCATCGGTGGGGCGGCGCAAATTGCGCTGCACTCACAAGTAGTATTTGGGCATCAGACGCGTCATCCCACTGCATCTCGGCTGAGAGAACTTGCAGGCGGCGGGTGTCTTTGTCTCAAGTCGTTTCAATATCGAAGCCAGGGCGGCAAACAACCTTCTCGTGTTTGCAGAGACGATTCGCGTCGACGATCCCATTGTGATTGGAAACGCGGGCACGGGATTCGGGTGTGATTTAAACGACGTGGAGTTGCTAACGTTACGCGGTCCTGTGTTTGGTGCCTATTTCTCCAAGCGTTTTGTTCTCTCCAAACCCTCCTTCTCGAAAAAGCAATGAACTATTGCTATTCTCTCCTGTGAGTGTGAAGCAGTGAGGGTTTTCGATTTTTGCAGAACAAACTGAAAACAAGCTTCACTTGATTTAGGTCTAGTCCCAAGGCGATGCGGCCTGCCTAATGCATGGAGTTGAACCGAGATGAAACCGTACTTTCGTGTTGATGTTGGTCGTAATGAGCTCTTCTCGAAGATCGAAATCAGCTTCCATCTGCCTGATGATGATCGCAACGTCTTTGACCGATCACAAATCGAGATCAACGCGCGGATCAGGCACGCCGATGATGCTACCGTGCCAATGATCACCGTTCCGGCTTTCTACTTTGAGCACTACGAGCACTCTGAAAGCCGACCGGTCAAGTATTCTCGCGTGGAGGACCCGGCATCACCGGATGAGCTTTGTTGGATGATCCGCACGGTGGCGCCCGTTCCCGGGAAGTACGAGTTTGAGGTTCTGCGCTCGATCGACTGCGGTGAGGCTGAACCGATCGGGAGTGGCTCCTTCGAGATTTCGCCTGAAAGCGACGATTCAAAGCAACCCAAGGGCTTCATTCGAGTCAATGCCAACAATAAGGACACGCGTTTTTTGGTCCGCGGCGCTTACATTCCCGACGCGAACGTGGTCGCCTTTGAGGAGCCATTCGTTCCGCTGGGTCACAACATTTGCTGGGGCGATCGCGGTGGCAACGATGGCCCCGACTATTTCCGAGGGCTGTACAACACCCTTTACGAAAACGGAGGGAATTGGAGCCGTCTTTGGATGACAACGTATGGGGAGGGTCCGATTCTTGAATGGGCGGAGGGCGAACACCAAGGGCTAGGGCGTTACAACATGAAAATGGCGTCGCAACTGGACGCGATTGTTGATTTCGCCGAGCGCGCCGGCAGCGAGGATGAAACGGGCGACACAGAGGGCATTGCTCTTCAACTTGTCATTTTCCAAAGCGCCCAGTTCGAACCACAATCTGATTGGGAAGGGAACGCCTACAACGAGGCGAATGGAGGCCCCGTCCCACAGGACAGTCCACCTCTATTCTTCGGAAACAACAAAGCCAAGCACAGTGTCAAGAACTTGCTTCGATACATTGTGGCCCGCTGGGGTTATTCACGCGCAATCCTTGCCTGGGAGTTGTTCAACGAAGCAGGCAACGTCGACAAGTCCGAAACGTCCGTCTGGTCTGACGATATTGTTCAATGGCACAGGGAGATGGCGGCCTACATCTGTGAAACAGACCCGTTCGATCACCTGATCACAACGAGCGCTGAAGGGCCAGGGCTTGATCCAGTATGGGAGTGCATGGACCTCGCGCAACCGCACATTTATGCCCCCAACATCATTGATGAAATCTCGACGAGGATTGCGGACTTGCGAAGGCACAACATTCCGGTCCTGATTGGTGAAGTGGGTGCGGACCCGCGTGCGCTGGGTGGCTTCAATGACTCCCCTGCTGGCAACGTCCCTGAACACGCGTTGCGAGCCGAGGGCGATCCAGAGGCTGAACAGTTAGCCAGGGGGTTACAACTTCATAATGCGATGTGGTGCGCAACGCATAGCGGCTCCGGCAGCATGTATTGGTGGTGGGAGAACTACATCGACCGTCTGCGGCTGCACGACGACTACCAAGCAGTCCACCTCTACTGGGAAGGCGCGAATCCAATCTGGGATGATTTACAACAAACACAGGCACGGATTCGGAATGTTCCGGTTCAAGACGGGATTTCACTGTTCACCGACTTTTACCATGCCAGCAATGAAACAGATGTCTTTGTTTCGCCAGAAGGGTATTTGAGGGCCAAGAAAGAGAATGGCGACGAGGCCCCAACGATGGTCCCGGTGCTGATCAAGAATCTGCTCCTTCCGCAATCGCCACGCTGCTTTACGGTCGAGCTAGCCACGGCCGCGCCGATGGATCTGAGGTTTCGGCTGGCGGATTTTGACCCGGAGCACATCCATGCCTCGTTGGAAACCACGGGTGAGAGAATTCCTTTGACAACGAGGAGCCGTTATCCAGAAACGGTCCTCAGAGGACAATTGCCGGCGGGGAAACAGACACTTCGGATTGAGTACACCCCTTTTTGTGACTCCAATGACACGCCCTCACTTCACGCAATTGACCTGCATGGCTTTCGTCGCCCAGCGATTGACGTTGTTGGGCTCTCGAGTAAGCCGAGCCACTCAGAGAATAAGGGACGCGCGTACCTTTGGTTTTACCGCTTCAGGAGCCAATACCATCGAAACTGGGAGTCAGGCGCATTGCAAACAGACCCTATGACGGTTTCCCTCCCGTTTCCAAAAGGCAACTATCGCATCGACCAGTTTGCCACATCCGTGAATCCTGAAACGGGAGTTGTGGATCCGAAGACGACACTTGGCAATGCATCCGTGGGCGATGATCGAACACTCGAGTTCGCCATCAACGACTTCCCCCGCGACATCGCCATTCAAGTCAGTCCAGCGGACGACTTGTCGTGATCGCATTTTTGGAAAATCGTTTCCATTGAAGTCAATTCGAAACGCAATTTTGGGTTGGCTTGCTTGAGGCGACTTGACCTGGCTTTCGAGAAGGTGACTTGAGCAGAAAAAACTGTTGGGACTGCTAAACCCCAAACGCCGCTCCCAACTCAGTCACCAAGGCTCAAATCTGCATCGAACAACGCGAAGTCATCTCCACCGTCTGCTTCAAGCTTGGAATGCGTTGCTACTTCGCCGATCCCTACAACGGTGGCCATCACGGTCTCAATGAAAACACGAACGGATTCATTCGACAATACTCTCCCAAAACTCTACACCACGGCCCCATTAGTCATTTGGGCTCCGCTAGTCGTTGGAACGTTAAGCGAGTGACGCAAGCACGCAACGAACATGCACAACTGAGACACGATTACCAAACAACACCCGCACCTTTCCAACACGTCGAAGTTGGTGCGACTCATGACAAAGACCACACCGTGGATGACTGCTTAAGCCAGACACCCTTTGGCTAGGTTCGCCAAGGGCACGCTTTTAGCTGGCGTTCCACTGTTGATGTGTCCGAACGGGTCGGGCGAAACGACCGTGAAGCATGTGAAGAAGCTCAGATGCTCCGGGACCTTGGGTTGAGCACGGTTGGTGATGACCCGTCCACCATCTCAGCGGGCAGCGAATCGGCCGGATAGAAATCGGGTTTTATGCGGGCAATTGCTCGCTCGGCAGCAGTTTCCTTGCAGGACTGGCCCCAAACACGACACGAAGAACCTAGGATTCAGGGGTCCGAACTCCAAGGACTCCGAACTCCCCCAGGACCACGTCGTCCATTGATGGAACCGCGAATGCGCAATCCTTTTGTCTTACTCGCTTTATCTCTCCCAGTCGGATTTGACGTAGGAGGATCGCAACCGAACATCGTTTTGGTGATGGCCGATGATCTCGGGGCAGAGAATTTGGCCTGCTATGGAAAAACCACCTATTCCACACCGCACTTGGACCGCATGGCCGGAAGAATGGTCCATGCCATGGACGCAATCGCGGGCAGGTTGCTAAGGCAGCTTGAGAAACTTGATATCGACCAAAACACGCTCGTCATCTTTACCGGCGACAACGGAACCGGAGGGAGCCTGGTTTCGAGACTGGGGGACTTACACGTCCGCGGTGGCAATTTCAAGAACGCTCAAGACAGAACGCGTGGAGTGAAGTCGACAGAGATCTCAGCTCGGAAGGACCGGGATTGACAGCATGCGAATACGGATTCTACCCATTGCCTGCATACTGATTCATGCTGCGATGGCACAGGCAGAGCAGCCCAACGTCATCATTCTTTTGACCGACGATCACGGTACGCTTGACGCGAACTGCTACGGATCAGGCGACCTGAGGACACCGAACATTGACAAGCTAGCCGCCAGTGGTGTGGGTTTCACTCAGGCGTATGCGCATAGAGTCTGCTGCCCGGCACGCGCAGCGCTACTAACCGGCCGGTACCCGTAGCGAGGCAATGTGATGAATTGGACGCAGGGTGATCGCCACGGCAGCGACGCGGAAAAGACAAACATGATTGCCGAAGAAGTGACAATCGCCGAGGTACTCAAGGCTAGCGGATATCAGACTGCACTCTTTGGAAAGTGGCACCTCGGACTTGGCTTTACCGCCAAGCCAGGTCGAGAGGTCGACTTTGACGCGCCCCTACCTTGGTACTCGGGCCCAGAGCCGGATCGATCCGTCGGCGAGAGCGTCGATTTCTCGGCCGAGATCGTGGGCGGCCCCGAAGTTCTCGGATTCGACGACGCTTTCTACACCGCAGGTTGCGCGACGGCTCAGGAGCCCTATTGTTTCATTGAGAATGGGCACTCGTCGATGGGGGCATTGCGCGGACAGAAGGGGCGCGTTTGGGAGGGTGGCCATCGTGTGCCCTTCATCGCTCGCTGGCCGAGTTACATCCCTGAAGGGACAATCAGCGATCACGCGTTCTGTTTCACCGATATGCTGGCGACGTTCGCGGAACTGATCGGCGCTTCGTTATCCGAGCACGCCGGTGAAGACAGCGTGAGTATGATGCCAGCCCTCTTGGGAGAGAAGATGGATCCTCGACCCCCGTTTGTGCATCACTCCAACAGAGGCTTCGCACTCAGGAGTGGAAGTGGAAAATCGTCTTCGGCCAAGGCGTCAATCGTGTGAAAGGTGCTCCCAGGCAAGGACACCTCTTT
>JBCCYK010000074.1:0-25962 GCA_039189905.1 Planctomycetota bacterium | reverse complement strand
GAGCTGGATCCAACCCCATGCGACAGCCCCTAGAAAGAGCGTTGCTGGTAGCCATAACCCCTTGGCCTGCTCAGGAAGGCTTTGGGTGCTGTCAACGAGGATCACCGCGGCACTGCTGTTGGGGATTGCGGCCGGTAATCTTCTGGCTGGAATGGAGCTGGGTCCCAAGTTTCACTATCAGGGAAGTCTGTCGAGTCAGGTGACGTGGTACCCGCTGATGGTCGGCAGCATGACCGTGTCGCTTTTCGCACTGCACGGGGCCGTCTACCTCTACCTGAAAACCGAAGACGTGTTGCAGCAACGCGTGAAGAGCGTGATCGTCCCGCTTTTCTGCGTCTTCTGCGTGGCCTATGCCTTGGTGACGGTCGCGACGTGGTATCACGTGCCGCATGCGACCGCCAATCTTTCGGCGTTCCCGTGGCTTTGGATTGTGCCGGCTTTGAATTTTCTGGCCGTGCTTAACATTCCCCGTGCGATGCACTTGGGGCGGCCGGGTTACGCGTTCTTCACCTCCTCCATGGTGATCCTGGCACTAACATGCCTTTTCAGCGTCGCCATCTTCCCAAACTTGATGCTTTCAAACCTGTCCGCGGAGTACAGCGTCACCGTCTGGAATGGCCGGAGCAGCCACCAGACGCTTTGGACGATGTTGATCATCGCGATCATCGGCATCCCCTGCGTGCTGAGTTATACGATCCTGATTTACTGGATCTTCCGGGGAAAAGTGCGTCTCGATCCAAACAGCTACTGAAGTCCGGCCGGAGCGCGATTCACCGTGACGGATCCTGCCATGACGCCCTATCACGCGGCAACGCCCTTTTGCGTTATCATCTGAGGCCGGATCGAAACATCTCGTTTCTGGTCCAAGGCATAGGCTGACTCCGAACCACAAGTGAGATTCCCACCCATGAGAAAACAACCGTTTGGCCGGATCGGATGCGTGATGACACTGGCTTGCACGCTAGCAAGTTCCGTTGTCGCGGAGGCACCTTCGGAAGAAGGGTTTGTTTCCCTGTTTGACGGCCAATCGATGGCGGGGTGGAAAGTCAGTGAAGAGAATCCAGGCAGCTGGCAGGTATCCGATGGCATGCTCAAGTGTGACGGCCCGCGAGCTCACCTATTCTACGTGGGTGACTTGGCACCGTTTGACAACTTCCACTTCAAAGCGGAGGTGATGACAACCGCGAACAGCAATTCAGGGATCTACTTTCACACCAAGTACCAAGCCGAAGGCTGGCCAAAATACGGCTATGAGTGCCAGGTAAACGTGTCCTATGACAGAGACAAGCGAAAGTCAAGTTCCCTCTACGCGGTCGATGACGTTGCTGATCCTGGCCTTGAGGACAACAAGTGGTACACACAGGAGATCATCGTCCGCGGTCGTCACATTGTGCTGAAAATCAACGGCAAGACGATGGTCGATCACACCGAACCGGAAGACAAGCCTGCATTCAGCGATCGTTTTGAACGGCGCCTTGGCGAGGGCACCTTTGCATTGCAAGCACACGATCCCGACAGCGTTGCCTATTTCCGCAATCTAAGGGTGAAGAAGCTGGATGAGTGACATGAATGTCTTGGTCGTCGGCTCGGGCGGTCGCGAGCATGCGCTTGCTTGGAAGCTGTCGCAAAGTGCACACACGCGCGATGTCTTCGTGGCGCCCGGGAACGCCGGGACCGCTGTTGACGCCATCAACATTGATTTGGCGCAGGATGATCACACGGGGTTGATCCAGTTTGCCAAGAACAACCAAGTTGGTCTGGTGGTGGTGGGCCCCGAGGCGCCGCTGGTCGCTGGCTTGGTCGACGACATGCAAGAAGCCGGTCTGGCTGTCTTTGGGCCGACCAAGGCGGCTGCGTCACTGGAAGGCAGCAAAGTCTTTTGCAAGAACCTGCTGCGAACCGCGGACGTCCCGACGGCTGATTACCGCGCATTTCGAAACGCCGAGGACGCTTCGCGCTACATCAAGGATCGATACTCCGAACCAAGCGACGCGGTCAACGTGGTGGTCAAAGCCGATGGGCTGGCGGCAGGGAAAGGGGTGATTGTCTGTGACAACCGTTCCGAGGCGCTCGATGCTATCGATCGAATCTGCACGCAAAGGGAGTTCGGAATTGCAGGCGCTGAACTGATTATCGAAGAGAAGTTGTCGGGACCGGAAGCAAGCATCTTGGCGATCACGGATGGCAAAAGCATTGTCACGCTACCCGCCGCCCAGGATCACAAGCCGGCCCATGACGGCGACACGGGTCCCAATACGGGCGGGATGGGGGCGTATTGCCCCACACCAGTTGTGGACGAAGCCCTCATGGAACGTGTGGAAGGTGACATCCTGGTGCCGGTTGTGCATGCCATGAAACGAAACCGCAGGCCATTTCAAGGACTGCTGTATGCTGGCCTGATGCTGACCCCAGCTGGTCCGAAGGTGCTGGAATTCAACGTGCGTTTTGGGGATCCGGAATGCCAACCCCTCTTGATGCGACTGAAAACGGATTTTGTCGAGGTGATGCTGGCGACGGTGGAAGGACGCCTGGACGAATTGGGGCCGCTGGATTTTGACCCCCGTCCATCTCTTTGTGTTGTCATGGCAAGCGAAGGCTATCCGGCGCAGTATGAAACCGGGCACGCCATCACGGGCATTGAGCAAGCGGATGCCCTGCCTGACGTGAAGGTTTTCCATGCCGGCACGCGATTGGAAAATGGAAGCATTGTGAACGCAGGGGGACGTGTCCTCGGTGTGACGGCGCTTGGGGACAACGTGAGCTCGGCGAAGTTGGCGGCTTACCAAGCGGTGTCAAAGATACGGTGGCAGGGCGCCTGGTGTCGCAAAGACATCAGTGACAAGGCTCTGCTACCGGTGTGTTAGCTGTTCACTGCGAATCACCGATTTGCGATCACACTCCGGACGCATGCGGAGCGAGAGCATTGGCGACACCGGAGTTCGGAATGGTCTTGCTTCCGGCCCCTGACTCTAGATACCGTTCCGATCGTTTGGGGTGCTCCATACCAAGAAAGGGCTCCAAAACCGAGCCATTCCATCGAACATACAAGCGGTTATTGCCGCGAGGCATGACAAAAGGATTTGTCGCTCCCGATGACCAATGTGGTTCTTCCGAGACGCCGGTTATTCTTCCTGACTACGATCGCAATTCTCCATTGCTTGGTTCGTTCGGGAAACTCACAGGAGGTTTCCCACGGCTTTGGAAATCAAAGCGTCGCAGCGAATGACCAGCTGATTGACCGCCGCGGCGAATCAGAAACCGCTGGATTCGGCGATACTGAAGCGACGCGACCGAAGACGGTTGACCGAACTCTTGAACTTTCGAAGCCGTCGGGCACCAGCGGGCTTCCATCCGATTCGCCTGTCTCGCTCTGGCGTTCGGGAGAAACGGTTCAGCTGAATCTTCCTTCCGACTTGGGTCCGTGCTCCGGAACCCGCATCCGCTTGGTGGAATCCAAACGGCGCAAGGTGGTACTGACGTCGAGCGTGGATGATGGCGGGCATACGGTGATCGCAAATCACGTCCCACCAGGTGTCTATGCGCTCCAACTCCTTAGCAACACACCCAACGATGATGTGCGTTGGCGCAAGTGGCTGTCTGCGACTCGATTGGTTTCCAAGCCGCAACTTGTGGGCCATGCTTGGCCCGTGGTAGTCTTGCCACCAAAGACCGTGGCCACGTCCGGTGACGCGAACGAACAAAGACGGATCGATCCACCTGCTGGCCCCATGATCCGGTTGAGCGCCCCCAAGGGGATCGACGGGTCGGGCAGGGCTGAGGATCGGAGTTGGGATCTGTGGGACTGGAATGAAGATCGCATCGCGATCAACGCTGCACAGGCAGATTTAGCCGAACGCCTGAATTCGTTGACGTCAGACATACACAAGCTACGATCGCTTGGTGTGAAGCACTGCATACTGCCGCTCAATGACTTCAACGCAGCAACACACTCCACATCCGATCAACGATCGGCCTCCTACTTCGGTACAGCATCTCATTTCCAGGCAAGCATCGCGTGGGTGATCGGACAAGCCGAACAAGCAGGGTTGCGCGTCTGGCTGGAAACCACTCCATCCGGTCGATCTGTCCGCAGCCTCCAAGACCACGTTAGCAGGCAAGGCCAGCCAACCTGGCACGATTCGGCTGCTTTCGCGGGGTTCTGTGTTCCAGGAAACTTTCTCGAGTCTCCGAAAAACCTGCCCGGCACGTCGCAAGCCGTCGTGCCCGAAGCCGGCGCGGAAGCAGAATCGATCCCTATCTCGAGCTCCTCCTTAGGGGGACAAGCAAACGCGCCGATCGTTCAACTTGCAGACCAATATCCCAATGCCCGGTTCGTCGTCTACGACGACGATCCATTAGATGCGAATAGCAGGACAATGCCCCAGCTCAAAGTTGGGATTGATGGGGTTGTGCCAGATTCGACTTATGTCTGCCGCATCAAACGGGTAGGCGGTCCGCATGAGATCGACAGAGAGTTGAGTCAATCCGGCACCTCAACGGGATGTGTGTGGCTACGGACCCCTGACGACGAAGTCGAAGCAGTCTCACCGTTTCTAGCGGATCGGGTCCGCGGACTCCTACTTCGCAGCCTGACATTTCAAAGCGAACCGGGTGCATCCGCGATGCCGTTTGTGATTCTGGATTCCAAGCTGCTTGCAGACACCACTTTCGCCGAGTTCTGCCAACGTTTCGCTTGGATGAGTCATCAGGTCGACGAAGGACTCCAACAACATCCAACCGATTGGATATCGGAAACCATATCCTCCGCGACACCTGACACCAACGCGATGCAGGAACCGGGCCGTACCCTGACTGCCTGCCGAGTACTGTGTCGAACCAAAGAGAATCAGGACCATCTCTGGGTCATTAACCAGGCACCCTGGACGATACGCATGCACCTGGCAGTTTCCGGGGACGCAAACTGGTTATCGGACTCGGTAATCCACGGCGATGAATTCCAGGCGAGCGTGCCCTGCGAACAACCTGACGACACGCCGTTGGGCCCTGTGCTAGAAGTCCCTCCCCACGCTGACGTGATGCTTTGTAGCAGCGCCCCTCTTGAAGGCAGCTTTCGTTTTCGTGTGGACGCACCGTCCGCAGAAGTCGCCCAACAGATCCAGGAAGATGTCACCCTCGTCGTGGACAACCTCGGGCTCATTGACTCGCTTGATTGGTCGTCACGGAGATCGCGAGCCGATGACCCATCTTCGAGTGACGACACATCCCCGTGGCGGGAACTTTCCGCGGTCGTGCCTCGCGCCGCCTTCGCAATGGGGAAGAGCCCCCCGTCAAGGTCCGATCAAAGCGTTTCGGCTCCATCGCAGCTCATCTTTGCCTCGGCGGCCGTTGCCGTGCCGCCGCCGCATCCTTGGGATACAAGCCAGTTGAATCTGGACTTCGAGGAACATGGCAGCTTTGGTTTTCATGGCTGGATGCAATCACAATTCCCAGTTGAATCCGTCCGCATTGAGGAACGCTTCGCTTTTCGCGGGCAACGATGCCTACGCTTGAGTGGCGGTACGTCCTCGTCCGCTGACGAGTCGGAACAGGACGGCAACCGCAATGGAGCGTGGCTGATAAGTCAATCGTTCGCTTGCCCCGCATCCGGGCGACTGCTGCTGACGATGGGCACACGTGCCGGCCAAGCCGCGCCGCAGCCGAGTCTGGTTGGATCAGAGAACGGCAGTGTGGAAACGGACAACCCATTTGCAAGCATCAAAGTTGCCATCGAATGTTCCTCTCCTGCCGGAATCCGAAGTGCATCCACGCGCGTGAAAGTTCCATTGGATGGCAATTGGCATCACGATCTGGTCAAACTCGAAATCACGAAACTAAACCCTCGGCAGGACAGAGAGCTTCGTATCGTGATCGACAACACAGGCGACGCCGACGTTTGGATTGACGGGCTGGAAATCAAGGACTTCTTCGCTTGCCGGCAAGAGCGTTTGGATCTTCAGCGGCAGGCCTACACTTCCGTACAGGGCCTACAGAGGGGGCATTTCTCAGCCGCCTCAGCGTTATTGTCCAACCCTTGGGCAGGTGCCTTGATCCGCGATGCAACGGCTCCTCCCGCAAAAACTGACAACAGCATTGGGTCGCCAAGGGCAAAACCATCCTGGTCCGTGGTGGGGCATAAGACCCGCACAAACAAACGGCCGGGCGGCGGACGTACAGCCACTGCTCGATTGCCGCATGAGAAGGCACCGCCCAAAGACAACCAACAATCCGAACAAGAACTCGACGCGACGGATCGCGACGATCAGCCCAGTGTCGCAGATCGACTGCGAAGCTGGTTGCCGAGCCCACTGAGGTTCTAAGCACAGCGAGCAAGCAACTTGCTGCTCACCAACAATGGAACTCAGGGTTGGGCGCTGAGCGTCTAAACCCGAGGATCGTGAATCAGACGATCTGGTGAGAGGCAGCTGGAATGATTGCATTTGGAAAAGCGAAACGACGTCATGTGGTCGTAAGGTGGTTCGGTTTCACCATCGCCGGACTCTGTGTGCTCGGTGCCTGTGCCACGGCGCGCATGTGGCAGCGTTATCAAGACGTTCCCGAGTTTTATCGACGGGCAACCAATCAAACCGTCCAGGATCGTCGGTTGGCGAGACATCGGCTTCGGCAGAGCCTGGAGCAGATGCAGCAAGCGGCCTCGAGCTCCGGCCGCTGGAGTGTGAACTTCGATGAACAGACCATCAATGTTTGGCTGTCAGAACAATTGCCGCGTCGGTTCTTCCGCCTTTATCGAGTCGGAGCCCGAGAGCCAGTTGTTGCGATGGAAGATGGGCGACTTCACGCCGCGGTCCAATACAAGAAAGGACACTGGGACACCGTCATCTCATGCGAGCTCGAAGTGGAGATGACGGAGGCAGCCAACGTGCTGGCGGTTCGGATGCTTGACCTTAAGGCGGGTTCCATCCCACTGCCCATCGAACCTTTCGTCCGTAACATCAGCCGTGAAGCCCAGCATGGTGATGTCATGATCGACTGGGACTTCACCGACCGCGGCCCCATCGCCATGGTCCAGGTTCCATTCAGGCACGAAGGCTATCACGTCGAACCGATCGTTGTGGAGTCGGTCCGAGTGGACAATCGCCATGTGAAGCTAAGCGGTCTTAGCGGGCCTCGTGCAAGAAGCGCCTTCAAACCTCGCGGTCCATTGCATCGGTTTGTTTCATATCAACCGACGACAGCGGATGAAGCCGACAAATACCAACCAGATCCGACGCTACGAGCCCGGGTTGCTTCGAAAGCCGGCTCCCGCGACGCAAGCCACGCTCCAAGCGAAAACTTCCGTCGTTGAAACAGCGGTTCAGAAATCGAGCATGTCCCTGTCACGAACCCCCAGAAGGTACAAGACCGCATCGAGACCCATTGTCGAGAACTCATGTTCGGCGCTGCTGCGAACGATGGGCTTGGCGTGGAAGGCAATTCCCAGGCCAGCACGCGCAAGCATTGGCAGGTCATTAGCGCCGTCTCCAATCGCGATCGTTTGTTCACACTCAATGCCTTCATCGTCCGCGAGCCGTTGGAGGAGATCTGATTTGCGTTCGGCATTCACGATCGGACCGACCACGTTGCCTGTTAGCAGGCCGTCGATAATCTCAAGCTCGTTGGCGAACACATGGTCGATTCCAAGACGTTCACGCAAGTAATTGCCAAAATAGGTGAAACCGCCGCTCAAGATAGCGGTTCGATAGCCTATACGTCGCAGATTCGATACCAAGCGCTCCGCGCCCTCTGTTAAAGGGAGCCGCGATGCAATGCGAGGCAACACATCGGCATTCAAGCCGCGAAGCCGCATGACGCGTTGGCGCAAGGACTCATCGAAACCGATTTCGCCTCGCATGGCGGCTTCCGTAACGGCCGAGACTTCGTCGCCCACCCCCGCTTCTTTGGCAAGTTCATCAATCACCTCGGCTTGTAACAGGGTTGAATCCATGTCGAAGGCAACGACGCGTCGGTTCCGTCGGAAGGCATCGTCGCGCTGCCACGCAAGATCCAGATCCAGCGTGGAAGAAAGCTCCAAGAGAGAAGCCTTCAACGCGTTCGGATCCGTCGGTTCTCCCCGCAAGGAAAACTCCACGCAAGCACGAGTGGGCCGCTCGTCAGCCATGCGCGGCGGTCGGCCTGAGAGCCGTGTGATCACGTCGATATTGAGACCTTGGCTGGCAATCAGGTCCGATACAGCTGCAAACTGAGCCGAAGTGACCGAGCGCGACAGGAGCGTCAGTATGAAACGTGCTTTCCCCTGGCGTCGAACCCACGCGTCGTAGGCATCATCACTGATCATGCGATGCTTGCATTTCAGCCCCAGCTTGCGACCGCGACGATGCATCTTTCGGATCACGCGTTCCGTGTCCTGGCTCCCCGGGATCCGCACCATGATTCCGAGGAGAAGCGACTTGTGAATCACCGCCTGATTCACGTCGATCACGTCACACGCATACTTCGCCAGGTGTTGCGACAACGAAGCCGTTTGTCCGATTCGATCGTCACCGACGAACCGAAATAGGACGTAGTGGGGCGTTGCGCGGTCACCTGGTGGCGCCTCAGCGGGACCGAAAGTCGTTTGCGATTCGGAATCGTCAGCGGGATCGATCGGGGATGGATGGGACATGATGAGGCTTCAACGATCCAAACTCAAAGCAGGCCGTCGAGTTGATCGGTAAGGGAGGCAAAGTGGTCCAAAGTCGTCTTGACGGCATGCGGCTGTGTCATGTCCACGCCGGCATCACGAAGCAGATCTAATGGGTCTTTGCTGCAGCCCCCCTTTAAGAAGGTCAGGTAGTCTGACAGCTCCTGTTCACCGCCGCCCAACACGCGTCGACTCAACGCGATCGCCGCCGCGAGTCCGGTTGCGTACTTATACACGTAGAACGCACGATAGAAATGGGGAATCCGGAAGCACTCCAGCTCCAAGGCCTCGTCCACGACGAAGTCCGGCCCGAAGTAAGCGTCGAGCAATTCACGGTAGGTTCCGCGCAAGGAAGCGACGGTCAATGGTTCGCCTGCCTCCGCCATCTCATGAGTGCGTTTCTCAAACTCGGCGAACATGGTTTGACGAACGACGGTTGCCCGGATGCTGTCCAACTCATTGTTGATCAGATACGCGCGTTCTTCGTCACTGGAGGCATGATCGAGTAGGTGTTGGGTCAGCAGTTGCTCGTTGAACGTGCTGGCCACCTCCGCGACAAAGATGGTGTAGTTGTAGTATTGGAAGGGCTGATGGCCCGCCGAATACCAGCTGTGCATGGAGTGACCCGCCTCGTGTGTCAATGTGAAAACATCGTTGAGCACGGACTCCTTGTAGTTCATCAAGATGTAGGGATCCCCATCAAAGGAACCACAGCTGAAAGCTCCGCTTTGCTTGTGGCGGTTGGGGTAGCGATCCGCCCAGCGTCCACGGAGCCCCTGCTCTAAAGTCGACACATATTCTTCGCCCAACGGTTGCAAAGAGGCGATCACCACATCCACCGCGTGCTCCCAACGATGCGATTTTGAGATGTTCGACAGGATCGGCACATACGTGTCGTAGTGGTGCAGATCGTTCAGCCCCATCTTGCGGCGACGCACATCCAGATAGCGGTGCACAGCTGGAAGCGATTCCCGGACGGCCGAGATCAGGTTGTCATAGACGGAGACCGGAACATCGTCCGGAAACAAAGCCGCCCCGAGACTGCTGTCGTGGTTGCGAGCACGTGCGTAATAAACGTCACGTTGGATACTGCCAGAAAGCGTTGCCGCCAATGTGTTCTCGTGATCGGCAATTTCCTTGTAGTATTGTTGGAAAGCCCGTTTGCGGACGTCCCGATCGGGACTGTGCAAAAACTGAATGAAGGTTGCGTGTGACAGCTCTGTGACTGTCCCGGTGTGATCCGCAAGCTCGCCAAACTTCAGGTCGGCATCATTGAGTTGCCGAAAGGCATTCCCGGCCGCTCCGGCCATCTCGCCTTGCATGGCAAGCAGACGTTCCTCATTGTCCGTCAGCGTGTGCGGCCGATACCGGACAATGCGTTCGAGTTGCAGCCGATACGGCTCGATCTCGTTCGACTCCAGCAAGTCTCGCATCCGTGACTCGGGTGCCGAGAGCAGTTCGGGGCGAACAAAGCTGGCGGCTTGGGAAGCCTTCACAACGAGGTTGCGAAAACGCGACTGGCGGCCCTGATGATCGCTGTCGGTTTGATCTTCGGTCGTGCGGAGGAATGCGTAGGTACCCAGACGCTCCGCAGTGCGGTCAAAGTCGCGATCAAAGTCCAGGAATTCTAGCAGCGTTTCAGCCGATTCCGTGAGCCGTCCCCGGTACGTTTCGAATCGGCCCAGCTGGTCTGTCAGAGCTTGAAAGTCCGTTTCCCATGCTGACTCATCGTCATAAAGGCTGGATAGATCCCAGCAATCGCTCGCAGGCACCTGCTCTCGACTGGGCAAGACGCTGGCGGAAGACGTGTTTTCGGTCGTTGGGGCGGAACTCATCCGTGGCTATCCTTGATGGATTGATGCGAGGACTGCAGAGAGGGGCCGTACGGGTCCTCCGTCGAAGGTGACGAAGAGCCCATTATGTGAGAGCAAAGTGGTTTGGAAACGGGGCGCGTGGTTGGCTCAAGGCGTTGACGCACTCGCGTCCTCCCCTTGTTCTTGGAATGCCGCTTGCGCTGCATCGCGAATAGCGTCGAAGCTGGCTTTGCCGTGACCGGTCAGTCGCAGGATCTCATCCGCTTCGGGTGCGAAACGATGATGGCCATCCGGCAACGTGATTCGCTTTCCCGCAATGGACCCGTACTCGGTCTCGACGTGCATCGGCTGTCTTCTGAGCTTGGTGCGATCCCACTGCCGATGGCGAATCCCGATCGTTGCGGTTTGTTCAAACAGAATGTCTTCGAAAACACTCATCTGGTCGGCGTTGGTCAACACGTGAATGATAGAACCGAGTCGCCCTTTTTTCATGGTGGCGGGTGATTGCCAAACATCGAGGGCCCCCGCCTCCAGCAATCGCTGGGTCACGATCGCGATTTGCTCGGCAGTCGTGTTGTCCACGTTGGTTTGCAATTCGACCACGCGGTCGCAATCAACCACGCGCACCGCTGCCTCCACAGAGGCGTCAACCAAATCGCCCAGAACGACACGCAACACATTCGCTTGCCCTTCGATGTCACGTTGCCCCGCGCCGTAACCGACGGCGCGCGGTGTCATCGTCGGCATCGACCCGAATGTCCTGACCAGAGCCTTGACGATCGCGGCGCCTGTCGGTGTCGTTAACTCCATCGGGATGTCACATGCGGCCACCGGAACATCTCGAAGAATCTCGATCGTCGCCGGTGCCGGGATGCTCACGCGCCCATGGTCGATGGTGATGGCACCCGTCCCCGTTGGGATGGGCGATGCAGAGCAATGGGTGATCCCCAAGAAATCCAAACCGATCGCCGTTCCCACGATGTCGGCGATCGAATCGATCGCGCCGACCTCATGAAAGTGGACACTTCGCAGTGTTGTCCCATGGACCTTCGCCTCGGCCTCCGCGATTTCCTGAAAGATCGCCTTCGCCGTGGTCCGGGCGGCATCGGTCAGGCCATCAGACGCACCGTCAATCATATCGGTGATGTGGTGTAGGTGCCGGTGGGCATGCTGTTCCGGATGCCTGATCTGAACGGAAACAGCACGAAAGCCAGCTTTCTTGACCTCACTGGCTTCAATCAGCACACCATCCAAGCCAAGCGCGTCGATGCCCGCCTGAATCCGCTTGACCGGAACACCCAGATCAATCAGCGCCCCCAACGTCATGTCACCGCTGATCCCGCTCAAACAATCGAAGTGGAGGGCAGTCAAGGGAAACGCAACCTACGGTTTGAGGACGACGGGGCAGAGGCGTTGCGCATGCAAGTGGCAACCCAGAGGGGGCAAATCGGCAACCCAAATGCCCCGGAATCGGGGGCCCAACCCGTTTTTGCGCGGGCGTAACGAGACTCAGACTAACGCAATCGGGCCAGTTGAAAAACTGCCCTCGGGATGACCCCCGCCATACGGTATAACGCCGAGCAACTGTGACCATTTCCCTTGCGGGGATCCCATGACCACGACGACACACGACAAACGACCGGGCATTGTGCGCACGGTCATCGACAACTCAGGCCTGCTCATTGCCGGGGCCTTGATCGCCTTGATTTGGGCGAACTGGGCTGCATCCGTCGGCAGCGACAGCTATCACCACGTTTTCGACTTTGATCTGACGTCCCTGTGGTCAGGAAATTCTCACACAGTCGAGGCTTCGGCGGCGCCTGTAGTCGACGCCAACGATGACCACACGGACGGCCACAGTGGTGGCCACCATGGTCTGACAGTCCATTTCGTGATCAACGACATTCTGATGGCGCTGTTCTTTGCCATCGCAGCCAAAGAAGTCTGGGAATCCCTGTTGCCAGGTGGAGCCCTGTCCAACCCCCGCAAAGCCGCCACCCCGCTTTTGGCGACCGTGGGAGGGATCCTCGGCCCAGTGGCCGTGTATCTGGGTATGGCCTTTGCTTCGGGAGGCGATGCTTTTGCAACGTTCAAGGACGGCTGGGCGGTTCCCTGCGCGACGGACATTGCATTCAGCTACCTGGTTGCTCGGATGCTTTTCGGAGCCAGCCACCCTGCGATTGCATTCCTGCTGTTGCTGGCCATCGCGGATGATGCCGCTGGGCTGGTGATTTTGGCTGTCTTCTATCCCCAGGATGCGATTCAGCCCCAGTGGCTGTTGCTGACACTCGGTGCCATTGCACTCGGATTCGCAATGCGGAAATGGAAGGTGCAGTCACATCTTGCATACCTGATTGGTCCGGGGCTGCTCAGCTGGTTCTCGTTCTATGAGGCCAACATTCATCCGGCCCTGGGGCTCGTGCCCATCATTCCAACGTTGCCACACGCCCACACGGACTTGGGCCTGTTCGCCCGTGAGGAACTCCAACGCGACGACACCCTGAACGCCTTCGAACACTTCTGGAAAACTCCGGTCGAGTTCTTCCTCGGTCTGTTTGGGCTGGCCAACGCCGGCGTGGTCATGTCATCGGTAGGGACCGGCACCTGGTTGGTACTGGGTGGACTGTTGATTGGCAAACCACTTGGAATCACGCTCATGACCTTGTTAGCGGAAAAGGGATTCGGACTGGAGAAGCCAGCTTCCATGACCTATCGCCACGTCGCGACGCTTGGGATGATCGCGGGCATCGGATTCACGGTGGCGCTCTTCGTCTCGGTGGCCGCGTTCACCACCCCCGGTGCCGTGCAAGACAGCGTGAAGATGGGTGCGTTGCTTAGCTTTGGCGCCGCCCCGCTCGCCTTCGCCATGGCGAAGGTGCTCGGCATCAAGGCGGTCAAAGAAACCACGGGGCAGTCGCCCGCCGTGGTACAACAAGCAGCATGAGATCGCGGCAAAGGGTTCATTGAGGACCGTTCCCGGATTCCCGCCGGACCTCTGAAACGCTGGACCTCTGAAACATCGTTAAACGGATTCGCATGCACCACCCGCCACGTCCCACGGACGAAAGCTCCTCAACCACAGACGCTTCCACGGAAGGATTGCCCCAGGAGGCGATTGGGGAGGATCAAGCGCAGCGACCGCAGCCGATCGACGACCCGATCGTCCGAACGTACTCGCAAGATCTTTACCAGGTCATGCGACACACGATCGATCGGATGGAACACGATCAAACGGCGCGAGGCGACCTCAAGATTCTGTCGCGTACCCTGCGAGAGCTACGATACGCCTTCAAGGTCTTTCGGCCTTATCGACGACGTCGCAAAGTCACCATCTTTGGTTCCGCACGGACTCCGGAGGACCACCCGGATTACTTAGCTGCCGTCGATCTCGCCAAAAAGATCACGCAACATGGCTGGATGGTGATCACCGGCGCGGGCGGTGGCATCATGGAAGCCGGGCACAAGGGGGCCGGTCGAGAAGCATCGATGGGCCTCAACATCATGTTGCCCTTCGAACAAGGTGCGAACCCCTACATTGTTGACGATCCCAAGTTGGTGACCCTGAAGTACTTCTTCACGCGAAAACTTATGTTTGTGAAGGAATGCAGTGGCGTTGTCTGCTTGCCGGGCGGTTTTGGCACTCTGGATGAGGCCTTGGAAACGCTCACGCTGATGCAGACTGGCAAGCAAACCATGTTGCCCCTGATCTTGCTGGATCACCCCAACGGCAGCTACTGGCAGGACCTGGGCCTTTTCATCAATAAGCAGTTGCTCGGCGGCGGGATGATCAGCCCCGCAGACGTCGCGTTGTACAAGATTACCAACAGCGCTGACGAGGCCGCGGATGAGCTGCTGGGATTCTACAAGGTCTATCACTCGCAGCGATTCGTGAACAAGGACTTGGTCCTGCGAATCAAGCGGGCATTGACGGACGAGCAGCTGGCAACCATCAATGACGAGTTCGCGGATATCTTGTCGAGCGGCGTGTTCACACAACGCGATGCGCTCCCGGAAGAATCCAGCGAACCGGAGCTCGCAGAGATGCCGCGGCTCGTGTTTCGTTTCAACCGGCGCGCTCTGGGACGCCTTCGCATGCTCATCAACCACATCAACGGGCGTTGATTGAAAGTCTTGACGTGCATTCGCTAGTATCCGAAACGCTTGTTGAACGCTTCGACGACTTCGATGCCGACTCATCTGACCCAGGGACGGGCCTGGCGGGCAGCCTGACCACAGAGGATCAACGGCGAATCCCCTTTTACGCCTTGCTATTCTTGATCGTGGCGTTGATGCTGCGACCTTGGGATTTTGTTCCCTTGTTGGCTTCGATGAAGCCGATCACTCTGATGATCCTGGGCATGCTCGGCCTCTGTGCGATAAGCCGGGTTCGCTTGGAATTCTTTCGTACGCCGTTGTCAAAGTGCTTGTTTGCGTTTTGGCTGATCCTGATGGCAACCAGCTTGACCTCCTATCTGAAGGGGGAAAGCTTGGTCTTCTCCATCAAGTATGTGCAGATGCTGCTCCTATACGGCTTTCTTGGGACACTCGTCTGCTCGCTTGCGTCCTTGTCGGCACTCACAACGACATTGGTCGGGATCGGTGGCACGCTGGGGCTCTATGCCATCTACTCCCAGTTAACGAGCAACTTGGATGTCGGCGGTCGAGTGAAAGGGTTGGGCACCGGATTTCTCGGCGACCCAAATGATCTTTCGCAAGTGCTGGTGGCTCTCCTGCCTTTGGCGTGGCTGATCGTCTATCACGGCCGTCAGGTTCTCCTTCGACTCTTGTCCGCTGCCAGTGCGCTTGTGATGCTGATGGGGATTGTGATCACAGAGTCACGCGGAGGGCTTCTTGCGCTCATTGGAAGTCTTGCCGTGCTGTTTGTGTTGACGCCAGCGGCGACCGGAAAGAAGGTTGCGATCATCGCGTTCGTTGTGCTGTCCACAGTGGCCGCCATCCCTGCCGAGACATGGCAGCGGTACGCATCCATCTCGGAAGCTGCCCAAAGCGACGACAGCGCCCAAACGCGACTGAGGCTTTGGAAGACCGGTGGCCGCATGTTTGTGGATCACATGCTGATCGGCACGGGTGTGAACACCTTCGCAACGGTTTACGGCAAGCACTACAAGGAATCAGGCGGCGTCGGCGGGAACAAATGGTACACCGCACACAACTCGCTGATTCAGATCGCCGTGGAAGCGGGGATACTCGGTGCAATCACTTGGACGCTATTTGCGTTTTCCCCCCTTTGGCTTCTCTATCGAGCCCGATCGCGCGTGTACGCATTACAGCTGAACGACCCCGATGAAGACCGCGTATGGCAGCACAGCGCTGTCCGCGCCTGGTGCGAGTGCATGTTGGCGAGCATGACCGGACTGCTGATCGGGTGCATGTTTCTATCACGGGCCGCAGAAGTCCCCATCGTGCTTTTCGTCGGCGTGGCGGCCGCGGGGTATCTTGTTACAAACCAATGGTCCGAGGAAACGGAAGCAGTACTTGGCTTTTGAGCGACCGTGAATAGGATGCAGCTTTGATCCGTGGCTGCGGCGCCGTTTCATTTCGATCGCGGTGACCAGGCCACCTTGGAGGCAGAGTATGGCGGCATTGACGCTTGAAGCGGCATTTTGGTGCTCCTTGGCAGCAATCGTCTGGACGTATGCCGGGTACCCCGCACTGTTGATGCTGCTGGCCAAGTTCACGCCGGATCCAGACCGGGGTGTTGAGATCGAGCCATCCGTGACCGTCATCATCACCGCCTATAACGAAGAGCGGACCCTGGCAACCAAGCTGGAAGACACGCTTCAGCTGGACTATCCGAAAGATCGGCTGCAGGTCTTGGTCGCTTCCGATTGCTCGGATGACGACACGGACGCGATCGCACACAGTTTTGAGGAACGCGGCGTCGAGTTACTTGCCTTGCCTGAACGCGGGGGCAAGACCGCCGCGCAGAATACCGCGGTTCGACAGGCTCAAGGCGACATCTTGGTCTTCACAGATGCCAGCACCAAGTTCCATGCGCAAACCATCCATCGACTCGTTGCCGCTTTCTCCGATGAGCGAGTGGGCTGCGCCGGGGCCGAACTGGACTACGTGAGCTTGGAGGGAACGCAGGTTGGACAGGGGGCAGGCGCGTATTGGCGCTATGAGAAATACGTCAAGTCGCTCGAGTCGCGGGTCCATTCCTTGATCGGCGTTTCGGGCTGCCTGTATGCGGTGCGGCGCTCGGCCTACTCCGAGATCGCTCCGGACATGATCAGCGATCTGGTCATCGCCAGTGAGGTCTACACCAAGGGATACCGCACGATCTACGCCCCCGAGGCGGTTGCCTATGAAACGACGCACGAGAGCACGGGGCGGGAGTTTGCGATGCGTGTGCGCATCGCGGTGCGTTCCATCAATGGTCTGCTGCGATACTGGAAACTGTTGAATCCCTTCCAGTACGGGCTGTTCTCGGTTCAGTTGTTCAGCCACAAAGTTCTTCGTTACCTCGTTCCTGAACTGCTTCTGATTTTGATGATCCTGAATCCGGTTTTGGCGTTCGGCGATGTGACCGAGCGGGCCCGGTTCTATCAATGGCTTCTCTGGCCCCATGGATTGATTTACGTGATGGCGATCGCCGGGTGGCTTTCCCAGTCCATTGGGATTCGCGTCCCCGGGCTTCATATTCCGTTCTACTTTCTCCAAGTCAACCTAGCTGCCTTCTGGGCGTTTGTGCTGTTTCTGTTCGGGGAACGAAAAACGATTTGGACTCCGGTCCGGTAGCGGCACGAGATCATGTGTGGGATAGCAGGACTGTTTCATCGCTCTTCTCAGTCAGCTGAGCAACTGCACCGCATCATCGATGGCATGACATCCGTCTTGCGACATCGGGGTCCCGACAGCGATGGCAGTTGGTTGGATGCGTCTCAAGGCGTCGCTTTCGGGCACACGCGTCTGGCCGTGGTTGATCTCAGCCCGAGTGGGCACCAACCGATGGCTTCGTCGAGTGAGCGCTACCAGATCAGTTTCAATGGTGAGATCTACAATCATCTCGACATTCGAAGCGAAATCGAAGAACAAGGGGTTCGTG
The DNA here is from genome assembly GCA_039189905.1 of Planctomycetota bacterium. Taxonomy (GTDB): domain Bacteria; phylum Planctomycetota; class Planctomycetia; order Pirellulales; family Pirellulaceae; genus Rhodopirellula. The sequence goes on along the minus strand of JBCCYK010000074.1, from coordinate 8,441 downwards.
TTCGGGGCAAGGCCGACACGGCTGTCATTCTGGGCGCCATCGAAGTCTGGGGACTGGAAACGACATTGTCCAAGCTGAGAGGCATGTTCGCGTTTGGGGTTTGGGATCGACGCGACCGAACGTTGCATCTTGCGCGAGATCGAATGGGCGAGAAGCCCCTCTATTTCGGCTGGATCGGAGGTCAGTTCGTTTTTGCTTCTGAGCTAAAGTCCTTGCGCGCGCACCCCGATTGGGATCAAACGATCGATCGCGCTGTTCTGGCGAGCTACATGCGTCTGGCATACGTGCCGGCTCCTCATTCGATCTATGGTGGAATTTACAAGCTATTCCCTGGGACGTCCCTTTCCCTCACTGCCGCTGATGACGGGGCACAACCGCAGTTTTCGCCATGGCCGGATGATCCCCATGCCGAGCTCAGCCCGAAAACGTACTGGTCAGCCAGCCATTCCGCGCGACAAGGGCTTGGGTCTCAAGCTACCGATTCGAACGCCGCTGAACAGCAATTGGATGTTCTGCTCCGAGATGCTGTTTCGGAGCAGATGATAAGCGACGTGCCCCTGGGCGCATTCCTATCGGGCGGCGTTGATTCCACCACGGTCGTGGCTCTGATGCAGGAGCTGTCGCGTCAAAGGGTACGGACCTTCACAATCGGCTTCGATATCCCAGGCTTCAATGAAGCGGAGTACGCAGCTGAGGTGGCGCGCTACCTCGAGACAGACCACACGGAGCTTTACCTTTCCGCAAACGATGCGATGGACGTGGTGGCGTCCCTTCCAACCGTGTTCGATGAACCGCATGCTGACTCATCACAGATTCCCGCGATTCTTGTTTCAAAACTGGCCAGACAACACGTCACGGTGAGCTTGTCCGGTGACGGTGGCGACGAGCTTTTTGGTGGCTACAACCGCTATCTTCACAGTCAGAAACTGTGGCGGTATATGCGACCCTTCCCCACAATTTGTCGACGGTCGCTGGCCGGCGTCTTGTCGCGCGTCCCCCCATCCTCATGGGACTCCTGGTTCCGTTACTCACCAAAACGCTTGCCTCGAATGGGCTACAAGATCCACAAGTTGGCCGACGCCATCAGCGCGTCCGATCAGGAAGAGGTTTACCGGAACTTGATTTCATACTGGCCCCGCCCGGAAACTCTGGTGATTGATTCGAAAGAGCGGGCATCCATGTTTCATCCGAGACACCGGCTGAATGATTCCGATTCGTTCTTTCGGCAGATGCTTTATTGGGATCAGATTGCCTACCTACCCGATGACAACCTGGCAAAAATGGATCGGGCCAGCATGAGCGTTGGCTTGGAGACACGGGCGCCCCTGCTGGACCATCGCATTGTCGACTTTTCGTGGTCGTTACCCGAACACATGAAAGTGCATGGTGGTCAAAGCAAGTGGCTATTGCGTCAGGTGCTCTATCGCTATGTTCCCAAGCAGTTGATCGAACGACCGAAGATGGGCTTCAGTGTTCCCGTCGGCGAGTGGCTGCGCGGCAGCTTGCGTCCTTGGGCGGACGAACTCCTTTCCAACGAACACCTTGTCAGCGTTGGGCTTCTGGACTCCGTGGCCGTGCGACGCGTCTGGAGCGATCACCTCGCCGGTAAGATCGAAGGTCAGAATCAGCTGTGGGCGGTCCTGATGTTCCTTGCTTGGTTCCGCGAACACGAGCACTGATCGCGTTCTCAGCTTGGACGAACCGTCGCTGGCAAATAAGGAGTGATCCTCCTCACCCCAGACGCAAGCGTCGAACGGAACTGTGTCCGTTCCTCTTCAGTAAACAATGGCATGCACCACAGCAGCACAGGGACACAGGCCATCAGAATGACTTGAGCGATCCCGCCTGCCACCGTACCCAAGCGTTCCAGCCCCAGGCTACAAACGAAAACCGACACGTAGACGGCGATCACCAGACTGACCCGGCGATAGTCGATCCGAACAAAAAAGGCCCACTGGGACGCTGAAAAGATCATCAGAAATCGCAGTGACTGGCAGAGGAACGTCGCCCAAGCTGCCCCGACAATGCCATAGCGCGGAATCATGTAGATGTTGAGTCCGACGTTGGCGATGGCCGCGATCGTGGTCAGAACGCTGATCAAGTGGGGCCAACGACGCTTGTGCAGTCCGACATCCGTGATGTCCGCCAGCCCCCCTGCCGCCGCCGCCATCGTGAGCGGGATGATCGTCACGAAGCCAGCGGAGAACTTGCTCGCGATCACCCAATACATCAGGTCATCCCCCAGCACCAACAGCCCCAACAGGATAAAGCCACCACCGATCGCGTAAACGAACAGGCCGTACCCGATCAGATCATCGCCGCCTTCTTCGTGCATGTTGCGAAATGCAAAACGCTGCCATCCGAGCACGATCGCAAAATTCGCCAAGTGCATGATTGCGGCAACGCGTTCGCCGACGGAATACAGACCGACCTGCTCAAACGGGTTGTCGGCCAGCATGCGAATCAACAGTTTGTCCGTGATGATCATCAGATAGAGCGACAGCATCGCCGGAACAAGCATCATGCCATAACTGGAGAGCGTCCTGGTACTCATGCGTTCAAACATGAAACGCAAGCGCGGCATCGCGGTCGCCACGATCACAATCATGCCAATCAGACGCGCGAGTGTTTCTCCTGTGATCCAACCCCAGGCGCCGGCACCCAAGAGAACGCCGCTGATGGCGATGCAGCGAACCAAGAACGTCGTGAGCAGGCTGTTCCACAAGAACGCCCAAACGCGTCCGGCGCCTTGCAGCAGGTTGAACCCGATCGCGGCCCCCGTTTGTGCGAGCGAGAATGTGAGCATCGCCAGGATGAGGGCGGGGGACGAAACCTCAAATAGCCACACACCAATGGGCGTTGCGAAGTACGCCAGCGGAGGCGCCACCAGGGCCCAATAGAGAATCGCCAGCGTGAACGCGATGTTCGCGTACTTCTCTCGCGTTATTGGGTCCGTGGTCTCGAGATAAAAACGCAGGAATGACTGGTGGATCGCCAGCGAACTGACCGTGAACATCACGTGAGAAGTCGCTACGAAGAGGCTGATCAAACCATAGTCGGCGGGAGACAGAATCGCCGTGATGATCGGCAGCATCAGGAAACCGATGGCCGGGTCGGCCGCTCGAGCGATCCCGTATAGCACGGTATCCGACATCAAGCTGCGGATGCTGATCCTGCCATCTTGCGTCGCAACGCCGCCATCACCAACCGAGCCACTCGCCTCATTGCCAAGAGATTCCGGCCCAACGTGATCATCCACGGCGGGCAACTCAGTGGCAAACTCTTCGCGGTTGAACGAGTCGGAATCGATTGCGGGTCGTTTCATGGCGTCATCCTGACGCCTCGTGCGGGGTGGACTCTCGCATTCATGACTTGGCTCCCCTATTCGACTTTGTCGCAAACGGGCGAGCCGCTTGAACCATTCCCGCTTGTTTCGGCGATGATCTGGTTCGTATTGGAATCACTATTTAGGCAACGTTCCCAGGAACGCTCTAGCTTCTCAGCGAGTTGATCCCAGCCGTAGTGAGCGCGGACTGACTGCAGGCCCTTCAGTGCTGATTCCTTTGCAGCTTCTGGGTTGTCAAGCCATCGAATCACCGCATCCGCCATCGCTTCCGAAGTGTTCGCCAACGCGTAATCAACACCGGAATCAAGGTCGAGACCTTCCGCGGCCACGCTGGAAGCGACAACAGGGACCGACGCAGCAAGCGCCTCGATGATCTTGAGCCGCGAACCACCACCGATCCGCAGTGGCACGACCATCATGGCGGCCTGTCGCAGGTAAGGAAAAACATCCGGTACATTCTCAAAGAGCTGGGCACCGGAGGTTGCTTCGACCTGTCGCTTGAGCGTCCGAGGCGGGTTACGACCCACAATTGTCAAATGGCATTCTGGACGACGTTCACGAATCCGAGGCAGGATATCCCTGAGCAGCAGTCCGATCGCGTCCAGATTCGGTCGCCAATCCAAGCTACCCAGAAACAACAATCTTCCTGGCTGAGGTTCGCGACCCACCGCGGCATAGGCTTCTAAGTCGACTCCGTTGTCCACGACATCGACATGCGAGATCGCGAACATCTCTCGCATGAGAGCGTCGTCTTCGGAAGAGACCGAGACAATGCGATCCGCCGTCCGAAAAGCGTGCGACTCAAATCGCTTGAAACGCTTCGCCTGCATGGCGATGTACTTTTTATGCAGTGGTCGCGTTTCGGTCTCATGGTAACGTTGCCAAATCAGGCTATCCACATTGTGTGCAACGATCAGTTTTCGAACGTCGGGCATGTCGTTCAACATGGTGGAATACGGCGTCCACTCAAACTGCCACACATCGAACGGGTTCTTCGCCACAAAACGTCGGTACGCACTTCGAAATGACGGCTGCTGATGAACGTCGACCGCATAGGGATTGGCAGACGCCACGTTACGAAGCACACGGATGGGATACTGCCACCCCGACTTTCCTGGAACGGGCTGGTTCAGGAAGACCGAACGAATGCCGTTGTCTTCCAAGAACTCCCGAGCAACCTTGGCCTCCTGCGATTGCTCCACTCCCCGTGAAACGTAAGTGAGGTCGTGTCGCGTAGCCAGCTCCATCATCAGATTCAGCGTCCGTAGGCGCTTGCCTGAATTCATCGGGTACGTGATGTCCCAATCGACAACGGCCACCTTCATGACACAACGGCCTCGTCCTGCGGGACACGCCGTGCTATCGCTGCAAGCGCCGAGCAGTGGCCGTACAGATCATCGTAACGACGCAACATCCGGTCGATGCTGAACTCATCCGATGCAACGCGGTATCCCTCACGCGTCAGGTCCCTACACTTGCTGGGATCGTTCCACAATTCGACGATCGCCCTTGCCATCGCCCTGGGATCTTTCGCCGGGACCAACACTCCGTTTCCATTGTGGCTGATCACCTCGGGCGTGCCCCCAACGTCCGTGGCGACAACAGGAACGCCCGCATACATGGCTTCCAATAACGTCAACGAGACGCCCTCAGAATTCGACGGCAAGACAAACAAGCGTGCACCACTCAATAGATCCGGGACCCGATCGGTTTGCCCCAACAATTCGACGTGATCGTCCAGTCCCAAACGCTCGATCTGGCTTTGAACCTCGGCGCGGCACGGGCCATCACCGGCAATCTGCAAGCGAAAGTTGGGTATGTCGTCGATTAGCAAGGACGCCGCGGCAATCAACGTGTCCACCCCTTTCTCAGGACTCAATCGTGCGACGCAAACCAAATTGTCGCGACGCTGGGCTCCGAATGCGTCGAATCCATCGCCATCGTGCCAACTGCGAGCTTCAGAATGCCGGAATCGTTCGCCGCGAATGCCGTTGTGCACAACGTGCAGTTTTTCCCCCGGCACGCCGCGTTCCTTGGCCAAGATGGCAATGTCGTTGGAGACACAGGCAAAATGATCGACATGCTTCACCACCTGCCGACAAAGCCATCTCTGGCGCGCTGTTTCACCAAACACGCGTCCATGCTGTGTGTGAACGACTTTACCGACGCCCGCCCACTTCGCGGCTAGCGCGCCATAGATCAGTGGGCGTGGATCGTGCGTGTGGACAACATCGGCCTGCAGTTTCTTAAAAATGCTTGCCAAATCTGGAACAAGGGACGGGCGGAAGCCGCTGCCGCGATGCAAGCAAATCACCGGGAGATCCAGACGACGTATGTCCTCCGCGATCGGACCCGAGTCTCCGAGAGACACGAAGCTGAGCCGCGTCCTGTTCCGATCCGTCGCCGACGCAAACTCGACGAGCAGCTTCTCTAGTCCACCAATATCCAAACCGAAACTGACGTGGACCACATGAAGCTGCTTGCAATCCCTCGCGATAACCGTTGGTGTCACGAGCTGGCTTGAAGCGACATTTCCTTGAGGGCCGGCGCTGAGGGTGTGATCGCCTTCGATGTCACCACTTCCAGTTCGATTTCGCGGAAGGAATCTTCGTGAACTTGAGGGACGCGTCGTACCCCGAACAGCCGGGTCGCCCATCGTTTGGGCACGCATCCCATCTTAATCAGTGTTGTCGCCAAAAGGCAGAAATCAAGCCAGAGGGACTGCGTGTGGATGTATTCCAGGTCAAGCTCAAACTTACGCTTGACACACAACAACGACTGGTCAGGGTCAAGGTTCACTTGCGCCAGTCCCGTGACTCCAGGAAGCACGGCCAGCCGTTGTCGATAGCCGGGCACATGGGGCCCCACTTTGCCGATGATGCAGGGTCGCTCGGGCCTCGGTCCCACAAACGCCATGTCGCCTCGAAAGATGTTCCAAAGCTGAGGGAGCTCATCCAGATGTGTCTTCCTCATGACGCGTCCAATCCAAGTCACACGCGGGTCGTCGCCCGTTGACCAGACGGCACCCACACCGTCCTCCGCGTCCTGACGCATCGAACGAAACTTCAGGATCTCAAACTCGCGCCCGCCAAGTCCCGATCGTGTCTGGCGGTAGATCGCGCCACCCGCACTGGTGACCCGCACGAAGAGTGCAAGCAAACCTAGCAAAGGACTGGCGACCACGAGCATGGAACCGGCAAGAGCACGCTCGACGACGCGTCGCCACCGAGGCGGTCGCGCCAGCTCTCGGATGGGAACCGCGTCAAAATCCCTAGATACAAAGGGCGACTCGGGATGCGGTATCGGAGGAGCGTCCAGAGCCTCCATAGGAGCGAATTCCGTCGCTCGTTGATTGTCGATGAGCTCGATCATGTTGAGGAAATGGCTGCGGTCAACTTTGCCCCAAGACTCGGACAACCAACCGCCGCAATGGCTAAAAACTTCCCAGACTCTCTAACTGTCAGAAACCCAAAACCCAGCATGTTAAACACTGCACTTTGGGTGAATAGTCCCACTTGAACGGTTTCGATCGAATTTCGGCATTGGCGAGCCTGGTTGGACTGCGCCGCCTTTCAAGCTAGCTTCGGTCTGGCAAGCGTTGGTCGCGGAGCACATCAGACGGGGCCCGCAAAGGTCGCCATTCTTCCCTTGGAAGCCCGCTTACTCACACGGATTCGCAGACATGCGAATCGAAAATCAAGCGGAGTATTTCGATGGCAGCGTCGAAATCGGACCGCGCCGCGACGGAATGCTGCGGTCCGCGCAGACTTGCTTCCTCTTCGGTCGTGCTACTCAATGCCCCACGATTGCGTTCATCGAGTAGGGAAGCAATCCGTCCGATTGCGTTGACTCTACGGACTGTTCGGATGATGACGCGAAAATGGGTTCTCGCTGAGCTAACGGTCCTGGCGCGCCGATGGATTGCGCAGATGTGACTGATGGTCCCGTTGTTCGAGATCGTTCGACTTGCAATTGCCAAACCAGTTCGATTCCACACCACGAGGCCATGATGCGTTTCCAGGCAGCGCAGATTCTGACGTTTCTTCACCACCCGGTGCGTCGCATCTTCAACGTCGCATTCACTGCCTTCGCCTTAACATCCGGTTTTCCTCTTCTGGGAAACGCCGTACGCGGGCAGGAACTCGCCGAGGATGAACGCGTCACGGCCAAGCAGGGTTATCACCAGGATCGACAGACCCGTTTCCTGGAAATGATCACCCAAGGCCCTGGAATCGCCGTCTCCATTGCCCCGCAGCACCACACCCCAACCAGCGAAGCTCATCCGTCCGCCCAATTGAGATCTCCGATCACCGTTCCGAGAGGAGGCGGACTCAGCGCTCAAACCGAGCCACTGGAACGTTTCGTCCCCATCCAAACCAGGCACGCATTCGCGTCAGCTCAGCTTGGTGTGCCTCAGCAGTTCCCTGGCGAAGATTCGAAGACGCGTCCGTCACGATTGCCCGTCGTTCGCGAGAATCCATGGGCCAAGTCACCGTTCGGTTCGCCCGACAAACAGCTTGCAGCACTGCCAGAGCCGCAAGAGGAAAACGCCGGTGACGAACCTAACACGCAGGATGACCCTGAGTTGGAGGGTCAGCTAGAGGACCTGATGTCATCGATCAATCGCCTGATCGGTCCGCCAGACGAGGACGCTCTACTGCCCTCAGAAGATGTGGAAGCGTTGCTGCCGCCGGAGAATCCTGACACGGACGGCGATTCGCTCCTCGGCGATGACCTTGACGCCGGCCTTCCGGATCTTCGTGACGTTGAGTCAGACGCCAACGCCACTTCAGAACCGGACGCAACCGCAACCCAACCGCAGCCGAAGCCAAGCGCTCCGGCATGGCGATTGAGCATCGAGGAAGCGGTGCGAATCGGGTTGTCCCACAACCGCGATATAGCGGTCGTCAATTGGCTTCCCGGGATTGACGCAGCGAAGGCGGGTTTTGAGATGGGTGCGTTCGACCCCGTCATCGGTGCCGCCATGATCGGTGGTGAAGACGATCGACTGGTTCGAAGCCAGATCGCGACTTTCGGCGCGGTTGTCGATTTCTTGAAAACGGACAGCTTCCAACCCTTTGGAGGCTTGAATCAG
>JBCCYK010000073.1:0-26095 GCA_039189905.1 Planctomycetota bacterium | reverse complement strand
CGGAAACAAATCACCGGTGGCCTGCCGAAGGTGGGGCGCATGAACCTGGGCTACTTTGCCGATGATCTGGGGCGCATCGTTACGGAAATGTCGATCATGCGCCATGATGATGATCACTTCACGCTGATCACTGCAGCCCCGGCTCAGTGGCATGACTATGAGTGGCTGAAGAAGCACTTGGCTGATGGTTTGGAGTTGACGGACCACACTGAAGAATTCGCCACATTTATTGTAACCGGTCCTGAGTCCCGCAATATTTTGTCTCAGCTGTCAGACGGTGATTTCAGTCTGTCTTGGTTGTCGATTCAAAAGGCGACAGTGGCCGGCGAAAATGTTGCGTTGGCCCGTGTTTCCTTCGCCGGTGAATTGGGCTGGGAGGTTCATGGTCCAATTGCCAGCATGGGCAAAATCTATCAGGCCATCGTCGATGCAGGTGCAAAACCGTTTGGTATGTATGCATTGAACTCACTGCGCCTGGAGAAAGGCTATCGTGCATGGAAGGGCGATCTGTCCACCGACTACACCGTGCTGCAAGGCGGCATGGAACGTTTCGTCAAATGGGACAAGGAAGAGTTCCGCGGTAAAACCGCGCTGCAGAGTGAGAAACAGTCCGGTTCGACCAAGAGCTTCGTTACCCTGGTGATTGATGCCAAGGATTGTGATGCGCCCTATATGGCGACCATTTGGAAAGGCGATGATGTCGTTGGAGAGACCACATCAGGCGGCTATGGCCACCGCGTAAAGGCCTCGATTGGTCTTGGCATGGTCAAGGCTGAACACGCGGAGCCAGGCAGCGAACTCGAAGTGGAAATCTTTGGAGAGCGCTGCAAAGCTGTCGTGCAACCGGATCAGCCGCTGTGGGATCCGCAAAACGAAAGAATTCGTGCATGAGCCAAATCGTCCTTCTCGATGGTGGCATGGGTCAGGAATTGATCCGACGCTCGTCTCAGCCTGCATCGCCCCTATGGTCAGCACAGGTTTTGATGGATGAGCCTGATATCGTCGAGGCCGTCCATCGCGACTACATAGAGGCCGGCGCAAAGGTTCTGACGCTCAACAGCTATTCAGTTACGCCCGAACGGCTGGCACGAGAAGCCAGCGAGGACTTGTTTGAACCTTTGCAAGCGCGGGCGATTGAAATCGTCCAGCGGGCCGTTGGTTCGGAAAGGGGCGTTGATTCCGTCAAGATTGGCGGTTGCCTTTCTCCGCTTCATGGCTCCTATCGGCCGGACACCGCGCCATCGTTTGATGTCTGCGTGGCAACCTACCGACGGATCGTTGCCGAACAGCGCGAAGCGGTTGACGTGTTCATCTGCGAAACGATGTCGTCGGTCAAGGAAGCGCGTTCCGCCGTCCGGGCTGCAGCGGAATCGGGCAAGCCAGTATGGTGTGGCATGAGCGTGATGGATGAAGACGGCACACGATTGCGCTCTGGCGAGGTATTGGCCGAAGGCGTCCAAGCTGCCAAAGACGAAGGTGCAGCAGCGGTCATGGTCAATTGCTCCTGGCCGGAGGCGATCGACCAAGCGATGCCGATTTTGGCCGAATCTGGTCTGCCCTTTGGCGGATTTGCCAATGGGTTCACCAAAATTGATGCCTTGCAGATCGGCGGCACCGTTGATGGGCTGAAGGCACGAACCGATCTCGGACCCGGCCAATATGCCGACCATGCCATGGCGTGGATTCTGGCTGGCGCAAGCATTGTTGGAGGCTGCTGTGAAGTGGGTCCGGCGCACATCAAAGAATTGGCATCACGGCTCAATGAGGCCGGTCATCAAATAGTGGGAAGTCTGTAATGTCCGCCAAGAAAGCAATTCCATCCAAGGCCAGGGCCGTCGTTATCGGTGGAGGGGTGGCCGGTTGTTCGGTTGCCTATCATCTGACCAAACAAGGTTGGAAAGACGTCGTGCTGCTGGAACGAAAACAGCTGACATGCGGCACAACCTGGCACGCTGCCGGTTTGATTGCCCAGTTGCGCGCCACAAAAAACATGACCCGTTTGGCCAAATATTCCCAAGAGCTTTACGGCGAATTGGAAGCTGAAACCGGTGTTGCCACAGGTTTTCGCCGGTGTGGTTCGATCACCGTTGCATTGACGGAAGAGCGCAAGCCACGCGTCATCACGATGCTGTCGAGACCGCCAAATGGAAGCACTGCACCAAGCATGGCTTCTATGTTGCTGGACTTAGCAACCCCACACGCCGAAACGACCGTGTTCAGTTCCTCGTCACTCAGTTTCAGAATGGTGGCGAGCTGAAGCGAGTCGCGGATCGTTTCGCTGTCGTAGAACGGGGAACGCAGGTTGATATCGACGATGCGTGTTACCCCCGCATCCGCCGCCTTCTCAATCGAGCGACGAATGGTCTGCCTGGCAATCGGGCTGCGTTGCCCTAGCGTGCCAAAACAAACGGCGTCCGCTGACGCGAGACGTGACACGATTTGGTCATCCCACGTCATTTGATCCCAAGCGGAGCCTTCGTTAATGACGTAGGTTGGCTTGCCTTCATCATCCAACTTCACGCCGACGGTTCCTGTCGGTGCATCAGGAACGGTTTGAATGAGGCCGACATCGACGTCGTAACCGCGGAGGATCTCGATCGCATCGCGGCCTCGATCGTCATCCCCCACGGCACTCAGCATGGTGGCGTCAGCGCCTTGCAACGCGGCGTGGCAGGCGAAATTCGCGGGGGCGCCGCCGAAGCGTTCTCCATCCGGGAACAAGTCCCACAAGACCTCGCCAACAGAGATGATTCGTGGTCGTTTCATGGCGGTGGCTCTAGGCCAAGCTGATAGTACAACCGATGTTTCCCTACCGGCGACCGTCATGTGCCGTTTGGCTGGTCGTTGACGGGGATCGACGCCGATAGGTACCGGGGGTTTCGCCACACTCGCGTTTAAACACCGCTGACAAGCGTTCGCGGTGTGTGTAGCCGACCAGAGGTGCGATCTGCTCCAGCGTCAAGTCACTTTCGCGCAACAAGCGTTTGGCCGCTTCCATCTGAACTGCGATGATTTCTTCGTAAGGCGTCCGATTCAGCTCACTACGAAAACGGCGTTCCAGCTGTCGTCGAGAGAGGGTCGTGAAATCCGCGACGTCTTGAACGTCAATGCCGTCACAAGCGTGCTGTCGAATGAAGCCGCAAACGCGAGCCACTTCACGATCCTCCACCGCGATCACCTGTGTTGAAAGTCGTTGGACGACGCCGGTCGGCGGGACGAATTCGATGTCCTTCTCAACACGGTCGCCATCCATCATCAAATCGAGCAACTCGGACGCGCGATACCCAATCTGCTCCGCATTCGGACGAACGCTCGAGAGAGGAGGATCACTCAAGGGGCAGATCGCATCGTCATCGTCCACCCCGATCACGCCGATGTCATCAGGAACTTCAATCCCCAGTCTACGACACGCGTGGAGCACTTGCTGGCCGCGAATGTCATTGCAAACAAGCAACCCCGTCGGCGGCCTCAGGCGTGCTAGCCAATCGGACAGTGCCTCCAAGGTCGCCATCCCCGACTCCTCAATCGAAGTGCATGATTCGTCGGGGGTCCCCTTCGTCTCATAAACCGCTAGCGGTAAGCCGGCCTTGCTCACGAACTCCTGAAAGGCCCGGAGTCGGTGATCCGAGTAGTGCGCGTTCTGAAACCCACAGAAAGCAAATCTTCGAAACCCTCGCTCCCAAAGGTGCTCAAATGCGAGTTTTGCAACCAAACGATCTTCGGTTTCCACTCTTGGAACACCTGGGAACGTCCGACTGCAACGCACGTCGACACAGGGAACGCCGAGGCTGCGAATCGAATCGATGGTTCGGCTGTTGAGCCGTGCGATCACGCCATCCACCTTGGAGACGGTCATCCATTCGGGCAACAGGACATCGATGGTCATCTCCTGATGAAGAAGCGACCAATTGGTGCGAGTCTGTGCGAAGCGAGCAATTCCACGAAGCAATTCACGCCCGTAGCAACGCGAGGTTTCGACGAGTAGAGCCACCTGGCGACGTTCCCGGACCTTGGAAGGCATTACAGGCCCCCACCCCAGATGTCGTAAATCATTATCTTCATGAGTCGCATATCATCCTCGACACAACACGGAGCTGCGAAAACAATGGAAGCCTGCGGGTTTCGGTTACCAGGACTCAGATGTCGCACATCCTTCAACACAGGCTCCATGAAAGACTATAGAGCATCGCAGCCGCAATGGCTCTGTTTGCTGTTAGGTCGTTGCAACGCCCTGCTCCTGCTGGGCGTCCTGTCATCCCTATCCGTTGGGAGTGATCTGGCGGCCGAAGGCCCCGAATCCTCTGGCACGGTCGGTAAGCCAATTGGGAAACAACCGACAAGCGAGCAGTTGGCTTTCTTTGAATCGAAGGTCCGGCCGCTCTTAGTGGAACACTGCTACGAGTGTCACAGCGGAAGTTCGGAGCGGGTGGAAGGAAGCTTGCTTCTGGACAGCAGAGAGGCTCATCTGCGTGGTGGCGATTCGGGAGCAGCGATCGTCCCGGGCAACGCCGCTTATAGCTTGCTGGTCGAATCGATACGCTACGAATCCTATGAGATGCCGCCCAAGGGGCAACTCGATGACCAGGACGTCGAAACGCTGGTGCGTTGGGTCGACATGGGAGCCCCCTGGCCGGACGAAGCCAAGCCAACCTCTGGGTCCACGCTCGAGCAGTTTGACCTGGCTAAACGCAAGAACGAGTTTTGGGTTTGGCAGCCCATGCAAGACCATCCAGTACCAAGAGCGCAGAAGGATGACTGGTCGTACACCGATGTGGACCGGTTCATCGTTGCAAAGCTCACCGACGCCGGGTTAAACCCCGCAAAGGATGCCGATCGCAACGCACTGCTTCGGCGATTGCACTTCGATTTGATCGGGCTGCCGCCCACGCCCGCCGAACTGGACGCTTTCCTTTCGGATGACAGCCCCGATGCGATTGAGAAGGTGGTCGATCGACTGCTCGACTCGAAACACTTTGGCGAACGCTGGGGACGTCATTGGCTCGACCTCGTCCGCTATGCCGAATCGCGCGGGCATGAGTTCGACAATGACACGCCCAACGCCTTTCAGTATCGCGATTATGTCATTCGCGCACTCAATGAGGATGTCCCCTACGACCAGTTTGTTCGCGAACACATCGCGGGGGACTTGATCGAGACGCCTCGCTTGCACCCAACACGTGGCTTCAACGAATCAGTTCTCGGAACGGGTTTCTGGTTTCTTGGGGAGTGGGTTCACTCGCCGGTGGACATTCGCAAAGACGAATCCGACCGCTTCGACAACATGATCGATGTGATGTCGAAAACCTTCCTGGGGGTGACGGTGGCATGCGCTCGCTGTCACGACCACAAGTTCGATGCGATCTCCACGGCCGATTACTACTCGCTTTCCGGTTTCCTGCAGAGCAGCGATTACCGCCAGGTTCGATTCGAATCCATGGAAACGAATCGCCAGGTCTCGGAGCGGCTTGCTCGCGTCGAGAAAAGGTATCAACGCGAAGTCAAGGAACTGCTGATCAGCAAGGGTATCCAACCGCCTTTGCAAGGAAGCTATCTCAATGACCCCGCCATCGTGTTCGACTATGCGAACTTACCGCAGAGTCAGTATCTTCAGGATGGCTTCGTGTACGGGATTGCTCCACGACGCGAAGGAGATGCCTTTCTTTCGCCGGACGGTACATCGATCCAGGTTGCCACTCACGGATCCGCCGTGAATGATCCTATTTGGTCCGGACTGACATCCGTCACGGAGGGCAAGGTTCACAACCGCAGTTCCGTGGCCAAACTTCCCAAGAGTGGCCGAACGCTTCGTTCCCCAACCTTCGAGCTGGAACAGGACCGTGTTGATTGTTTGGTGGAAGGCGAGGGCCACATTGTGGCTTGCGTTGACTCCCACCGAATGGTTGCGGGGCCGTTGCACGGCAACACCATTGTGCCAGTCAAGCACGATCAGCGGTGGGTGACCTTGAATCTGGCTCGCTATGTCGGTCATCGCCTGCATCTCGAGTTTGTTCCGGCGGCCAACAAACAACTGTCCGTCCGCCTCGTCACGCAAGGCCTTGATGGAGAACGCCGCACCGAGATCGACCGGCGTTTGGATGCCATCGACGAACAGTGGGAACGCTACGCGGCGAATGCTCAGACTGTCCTGGACAGTGGACCCACACACACGACGAAGGTTGTTTTTGCCGATTTCGAATCGGGCAGCTATGGCGACTGGACCGTTACCGGGAATGCGTTTGGTCCAAGACCACAAACGCTTGAAACGATTGCTCCTTACCAAGGTCGTATCAACGGCCGTGGAAAGTACTTTGTCAATTCGCACAACATTCGCACCGGCGGCGACGTCCGGAAAGGTGACAGCCTGACGGGAACGTTAACGTCACCCGAATTCAATATTGAATTCGATACCATCGAGTTCCTGGTCGGTGGCGGAAGTCACCTTGGAAAGACTTGCGTCAATCTCGTCATCGGCGGGGAAGCCGTGTTGTCTACGACCGGCAAGAGTAACAATCAGATGTCGCTCAATTCGTGGGACGTCCAAGCATTCATTGGCAAGACGGCAAAGATTCAAGTTATCGACAATCACACCTCGGGATGGGGCAACATCGGTATCGACCACGTCGTCTTCAAAAAGATAAGTCCCATTCACGACGGTGATACGAAGGCGAACGGAGCGGTCGACGTCCTTCTTGCTGCGTGGAAAGGTGAACGCGATGAACTTGCATCCCAAATCGTTCGCCGTTCACACGTGGCGCCCGCCATGTTGGACGGGACAGGCGAGGACGATCGTATCCTCATCCGTGGCAATTCCTCCAAGCCCGGAAATTTCGAGCCACGCCATTTTCTGACGGCCATCGCCGGCAATGCTCCCATGTCGATTGATGCCGGTAGCGGGCGGATGCAGCTTGCCAATGCGATGAATGATCCATCCAATCCGTTGACGTCTCGTGTGATCGTCAATCGGATTTGGCACCACTTGATGGGGCGAGGCATCGTGCCCACCGCGGATGACTTTGGCTTTCTTGGGCAACGCCCCACGCACCCGGAGTTGCTCGATCATCTGGCCATGCGTTTTCTTGCCGATGGTCGCAGCATCAAGCGGATGATCAAGACCATCACGATGTCGCGAACCTATCGGATGTCCAGTCACGCGGACGCGGACGCGGTGGAAGCCGATCCGAAGAACCTGCTTTGGCATCACCGTCCCCCACAACGTCTGCAGGGCGAAGTGATTCGGGATTCCCTGATCGCGCTCTCGGGGCGACTGGATCCGACGCCTCTGGGTCCACCCGTGCCCATTCATCTCACGTCCTTCATGGATGGTCGCGGTCGACCCAACAAGAGCGGCCCTCTCGATGGTGAGGGACGTCGGTCAATCTACATCTCGGTTCGCCGTAATTTCCTGTCACCCTTCATGCTGACGTTCGACACACCCGTGCCATTCAGTTCGATGGGGCGTCGCAATGTTTCGAATGTTCCAGCTCAAGCGTTGATCATGCTGAACGATCCTCTGGTTGTGGAGCTGTCCCGCAAGTGGGGTGAACAGTCAATTGCGAACGTGCCGGGCAATGATCCTGAGAACCTGGCGTCTCGCGTTGAATGGCTGTATCGGTCTGCGTTCGCTCGCCCGCCCAGCAACGAAGAGCTGCGTACCGCGCTGGCATTTGTGTTGGCTCAATCTAAGCAAGGTTCAAGCACACCCGCAGAACACAGTGACACGGATGCGTGGGCGAGTCTCGCGCACGCCCTCGTGAACACCAAGGAGTTCGTATTCCTGAGATGAACCAACACGCTAACTACCCCTGCCAGAGATCTCGTCCCCGACCGACAACGCGGCGAGGCATGCTCACCGAATGCGCGAGTGGATTCGGCGCTCTTGCCTTGGCGGCCCTGCGAATGGACTCCGCCTACGCAAGCGAAACGCCATTCGAGGAGGGCCTCGGTTTCGCGGGGCATGGCCCGCACCATCACGTACGCGCCAAGAACGTCATCTTTCTGTACATGGATGGAGGACCTTCGCAGGTGGATACCTTCGATCCCAAGCCAGTTCTCAGCAAGTTTGACGGCAAGGATCCGGGCGAACTCTTCGAGGTCGAACCGACACAATTCAACAACAACGGCAAATTACTGGGCAGTCCCTGGAAGTTTGCTCAGCATGGGCAATCCGGAATCCCGGTCAGTGACCTTTTTCCGCATGTCGCCGAATGCGTCGACGAGTTGGCTGTCATTCGGTCCATGACGTCCGCCTTTCCAGAACACACCTTTGCAAACTACTTCCTTCATACCGGGAGCGGACTCCAAGGCCGGCCCAGCATGGGAGCCTGGGTCAACTACGGCCTCGGGAGCGAATGTCAGAACCTACCCGGATTCGTCGTGCTCAATGGAGGCTTGATCCCTCCGGGAGGCCTGGATTGTTTCGGCAGTGGGTTTCTGCCCGCCAGCTATCAGGGATCGGTCTTCAAGCCGTCGGGAACGGGCGTCGCTAACATCAAACCCACCGAATCCACGGATGCCTTGCAGCGAGACAAGCTGAGCCTGATCCATCAACTCGATGGGCTAGCGACCCCGCAGTTCGGAAAGCATGACAGCTTGGAGTCCGCGATCAAAAACTATGAGTTGGCCTACGCGATGCAGATGGCCGTTCCCGAGGTGATGTCGATCGACGATGAACCCCAGTACATGCAGGAGCAGTACGGTTTGGAGTCCATGTACGAACCCACACGGATCTATGCGGCCCAGTGTTTGATCGCACGGCGCATGTTGGAGAGGGGCGTGCGCTTCATTGAGCTGACGTGCCCCAAGGTGGGTGGCGACCGCTGGGACCAGCATGGAAACCTCAAGACCGGTCACGAGAACAACGCGCGTGCCGTGGACCAACCCATCGCGGCACTGCTGAAGGATCTTCGTCAACGCGGCTTGCTTGATGAAACACTTGTCGTGTGGGCGGGCGAGTTTGGGCGAACGCCCTTTGCCCAAGGCAAGGATGGCCGCGATCACAACCCGCACGGCTTCACCCTTTGGATGGCCGGTGGAGGAGTCAAGCCAGGCACCATCTATGGTTCCACCGATGAGTTTGGATACAAAGCGGTGGAGAATCGCCTTGAGATCCATGACCTCCATGCCACGATGTTGCACCTCATGGGCGTCGATCATACGCGGTCGACATTCCGATTCAGCGGGCGCGACATGCGGCTCACGGACGTCCACGGCCACGTCGTTCACGACCTGATCCGCTAGGCGTTATCTGAATCATGGAAAACAGGCGGGTCGGCCGAACCGACCACGGCATTCATGCGATGGATACGGTGCTCGCTTATGCCGACAGAAAGACAACCGTGGGCGAAGCCATCGCAGGCACAGACACTCCTCTGATCATCACAACCAAACCTGCCGTCTCGACCGTTGCCGTTGGTGGTAAGACAGCAGAGCATCTGGACCAAAGCGTTGCCGCAGCGGCGAAAGGCCCGCTACCAGACGATGTCTTGAAGCGTCTGGACGAAATCGCCGCCATGGTGCCGGCCCGTCCTTACGAAGAACCGATGATCCTTCCTTTTGGCAAAGACTACTTTGGGCCCGGCATCGCCAACATGGGTGCCGCCGTCCAAGTTGGCAAACTGAAACTACAAGAGACTTGATTAGCAATTTCGTGACGATGAAACAGACGATACTGACGTGCTGTGTCACTGCACTTCTGGCAAGCGTTTCGCAGTCCCAAGAAGTGGCCCACCGTTTCCTTGCCTGCGGCAAGAGCACCTACATCATGGATGAGACGAGTGAAAAGACTTGGACGTACCCTGCTTCGACACGTGACGGATATGTGCTGCCCGATGGCTCCATTCTGCTGACCCTTAGCAAATCGAAGAAACACAAGGGCGGAGCGGTTGTCAAAATCGATTCAGAAGGAACGGAAACGCTGATTTGGAACGGCACACAAAGCGAGGTCAACAGCGCCGAACCGACCGAAGACGGCACGTTTGTGATCACAGAAGCCGGCAAGCAACCTCGCTTGCTCGAGCTAACCCAAGACGGCAAAGTGGTCCTTGAATTCCCACTCGCGTGCCAGAGCAAAAATCACCACATGCAAACACGCATGGCACGCAAAACGGCAGAGGGAACCTTTCTTGCACCCCATCTCTTGGATTTCGCCGTCTTTGAGTATTCGCCAAGTGGTGAGGTTCTGAGCAGGTTGGATACGAGTGTGCAAGACGACCCCGAACACAAAATCCATACGTGGCCATTCACGGCGATTCGGCACACGGATGGAAACACCCTGGTCAGTTGTACCCACGGCAATCGCGTGGTTGATTTTGACTCAGAGGGTGAGATCGTCTGGACCTTGACCAATGCTGATCTGCCGGGTGATTGGTTGCAGGATCCTTGCGGTGCTCAAGTGCTGCCGAATGGAAACGTGGTCATCACCAGTTATGCCGGTGGCCGCAAAGACCCGCATGCTCCCAAGCTCTTCGAAATCACCCGTGGCAAGAAGGTGGTTTGGACCTATTCCGACGGTCAGGCAACGGGAATCCACCATTTCCAGATCATGTCGACGAATGGCCAAGACCTTGTTGACATGGCTCGAAAATGAGCAACCAGATCCACAAGCAGGCATCCAGCCCACATAGAAAGCGACAACATGACGCCATTTGGCAATCGACTCCCATCTAAGACGCTTGTCCTTTGCTGGTTCTTTGGCTTGCTGTTACTTGGTGCGGCAGCCAAGCCTGTGAGGGCCAGCAAACCGAACTTTGTCATCATCTTTACAGATGACCAAGGCTACCAAGACGTCGGTTGCTTCGGCTCACCCGATATTCGGACGCCGCGTTTGGACGCAATGGCGGAACAGGGAATGCGTTTCAGCTCGTTTTACGCCCAACCGATCTGTGGGCCATCGCGCGCGGCCCTCATGACAGGATGTCATCTTCCCAGCGACCACGGAGGATCGGCGGGCCCGCTCCGAAGCGGGAAGGTATCCACGTTCGAAGGCGGCGTGCGCGTCCCGGTGATTCTCTGGGCTCCAGGACGCGCGCCGGCAGGAACGGTCTGCGATACAATCGCCACCACGATGGATGTCCTGCCAACCTTCGCCGCATTGGCCGGTGCCAAGGTGCCGACGGACCGAGTGATCGACGGCAAGGATATTCAGCACCTTTTTCATGGCGACTTTCACTTGGCGGATCCCAACAGGACCTATTTCTATTACTTGCGGGTCCATCTGCAGGCGGTTCGACAAGGAAAATGGAAACTGCATCTACCTCGTGATGCCGAACCAGTCGGTGCGGCCCCCTTCAGCCGCAATAATCACATCGCACCTGCCGATCGGATTGGATTCGATGCTCCCTTCTTGGTTGATCTGGATAACGACCTCGGAGAAACGACCGACGTAGCTGCCGATCACCCGGAGATCGTTTCGAACTTGCTTGCACTCGCTGAATCGATTCGAGAAGACTTGGGAGACTACGATCAGGTCGGTGAGAACATGCGTTTCTTCGATGCGATTGATAATCGTCCGACGGTGCCGCCGTTACCGACGTCGAGAAAGAGAACGACCAGTAGAATCTCTGTTTCCAAGCAGTAGCGTCAGGCATCATCGTTTGGCACCCACACCGACTCGAGCACCGACAGGCGGAACCAAGATGACAGGATTGATTTGGCTGAGTGTGCGGGTCTGCTTCCTTGTTGCTCTTGGAAGCGTCCTTCACATGGCACAGGCCCAAGATCGTCCCAACATCGTGCTGCTCCTTGCGGATGACCTTGGTTACGGTGATCTCTCTTGTTTCGGAAGTCCCAGTGTCAGGACGCCTCATCTCGACCGACTTGCGCAGGAGGGAATCAAGTGCACGCGTTTCTACGCCGCGTCGGCGGTCTGCTCACCGACCCGGGCGTCGGTCCTGACAGGCCGATACCCTTTGCGTTTCAACATCACGAAGCACTTCAATGATGTCGATCGTTGGTTGCCTGCGTCAGCGACGACCCTTCCCGAACTGCTGAAGCAGTCCGGTTACAACACGGTCCACGTGGGGAAATGGCATCTGGGGGGCCTGCATGTCGATGCCAACGGGGATCGTATGGACAATCAGCCGGGACCACGACAACACGGCTTCGACTTTTATCAAACACAGATCGAGCAACAACCCATTCGCGGTCGCATGGGCCGCGATCGGACGCTCTTCCGCCAAGGTGGAACGGTGCTAATTCGAAACGATCGGCAGGTGCCTGCGACCGATTCTCATTTCCGAAAGCACTTCACCGATGCCAACGGGGATTTTGCGCTCGAGATGATCGAGCAGCTCTCAAGCAAATCAAGCCCTTTCTTTATCAATCTTTGGTGGCTGGTCCCTCACAAACCCTACGAACCCGCGCCAGAGCCCCATTGGTCTGACACAGCAGCCAAAGACATCAGCGAAAGTCAGCATTGCTTTCGATCAATGGTTCAGCACATGGACGCCAAGGTCGGCCAGTTACTCAACAAGCTGGATGAACTTGGGATTGCTGACCAGACACTCGTTGTGTTCACCAGTGACAATGGAGCGGCCTATGAAGGCTTCATTGGGGACTTGAAAGGCGGCAAGACAGACTTGCACGATGGAGGCCTTCGGGTGCCGTTCCTGGCAAGGTGGCCGGGAGTGATTCCTTCGGGAAGTCAATCTGATGCCTTCTCCCACTCCAATGACCTTTTACCGACGTTCTGCGAGGCTGCGGGTGCACCCGTTCCCCAGGATTTAAGACTTGATGGCGCGAGCATGCTGCAACAGTTGAAAGGCGACGAAATGCCCTCCGCAGGCACGCGAGGCACCGTGTTTTGGCAATTGGACCTCTACAAGCAAATCCAACGCCATTATCCCAAGCCGAAACCCTATGCAACCGAAGTGGTGATGCGCGACAACTGGAAGTTACTTGCGCACCAGGGCAAAGCGGTGGAACTGTTCGACATCGAAGCGGATCCGAATGAACAAAGCAATGTCATGGATGATCATCCTGAGTTGGTCGCGTCCCTAACCGACGAGTTACGCGATTGGCTCGGTGAACCACGGACCACGCAGTAGGCGTGGGATCACTCGTCAGCCAACAAGGCTCTTTTCAACTCGAAATCGACCTTCTTTCATACGCATCAGAATCCTCCTATGCCGCAGTCCCTCGGTTCGGTTTCCGTCACATCAGCGGATGTCATCGACCTCCGCGTGCCCACATCGGATCAGATGCTTGGCTCCGACCCGTTTCACATCGCACCGGATTACTCCTCCGCGGTGCTCCACTTGAAAACGGATTCCGATCTGACGGGTGTCTCAGTCGTGTTTACCGTTGGTGCTGGTACCGATTGGATTTGCTACGGCATCCGAGACCTCTGTCAGTTGGTCGTGGGCACGGGGCTGGATGAATTCGCGAAAGGCCCGTTCGAGCTGTACCGACGCCTGATCGACCACCACCAACTTCGTTGGCTTCACGACGGTGTCTTTCGGATGGCAGCCGGCGCCGTGATCAACGCCATGTGGGACCTCTGGGCCAAATCGCTGAACAAGCCGCTATGGAAACTCCTGGTGGATCTTGAGCCGGCGTTTGTCGCTGGCTGCATCGATTGGCGTAACATCAGCGACGCGTTGACTCGAGACGAAGCGATTCAGATTCTCAACGCAAACCGCGCCAAGATCGTAGATCGCGAGTCCGAGACGATGCATCGAGGCCCGAAGGCCTACTGCACAGCCGGATGGCTCGGGCTGAGCGACGATGAGATTCTGGCGACGGTTCGGAAGTTACAGGACGAGGGGTTTGATTCTTTCAAGCTCAAGGTAGGCCAGAACTCGGAACACGATGTTCAGCGAATTCGCTTCCTGCGCGAAGCGATCGGCGAATCGGCGCAGTTGATGGTCGATGCGAACCAGTATTGGGGAGTAGCCGAAGCGAAACGCCATATCGAAGCGTATCGTCCGTATGGGTTGAAGTGGATCGAAGAACCCATCGCACGTGATGATGTCCTGGGCTACGTGGAGTTGTCCGAATCCTTCTCGGATGCCTCGTTCGACTTTGCATGTGGGGAACAAGCGGCGTCTCCCGTGATCTTCAAGCAGTTGCTCAAGAGTGGAGCGATCAAGTACTGCCAAATCGATGCCGTTCGCGTGGCAGGCGTGAATGATGTCATGGCGATCCTGTTGATGGCCGCAAAGTACGGCGTTCCCGTCTGTCCGCACGGCGGCGGCATCGCACTGTGCAACATGATTCAACACTATGGGATGTGGGACCAGATCGCGGTCGCCGGCCATTCGGAATCGCAACTCGTCGAATACATCGACTTTCTTCAGGATTCCGTGAAGCATCCCGTCGCTGTCCGGGAAGGTTGCTACGTCGCTCCGACAGCACCCGGTTGGGGTCTTGAGTTCCTTCCTGATTTTATCAATCGGCACCGATTTCCAGATGGCGAAGTCTGGGCATCACGCAGTCCGAGCAAGAAAGGTGCGTTGTTTGAGGCCGCATCCCCCAAGTGAATTTGACGTACGATGTGCCTGCACACATCCACACGTCCATATGGTGTTTACAGGATATCAACTGGACTTCCTCGCGAATAAACTTGGGCCCAGCGGAGTGGTTTCGGAGGGTCGATCGCAAATCCACGCCTTCATTTGAACGTCGCCCTTGTCACACGAAAGCCCGAAAAACACAAGCACACCGATGGCATCGATCCAACTGAAATTAGCCTTCGCGAGCATCGTTTGCACGATAGGCGTGACAACTTGTGTCGCTCGGGCGGCCGCACCGGAACCGCCACACGCGGTGATTGTCGTGGGGACGCTGCATTACTCCCCCGAGTTAACGATGCCGGTTTTTGCGGAAGAGCTGGAGCGTTTCGGGTTCCGCACGACCATTGTGATGGGCGACGGCGACCCCGAGAAGAAAACCGAGAACGTTTTACCGGGAATCAAGGCACTGGATGAGGCCGACCTGGCGATCTTCTTCATGCGATTTCTAAAGCTCCCCGATCCAGAGTGGGAGCCCATCGAACGATACATCCGTTCTGGAAAACCCGTTATCGGGCTTCGTACCGCGAATCACTCATTCAAATACGACAGGGGACATTCACGCTACGAATGGAACGAAGGCTTTGGGCGACGAGTCCTGGGGACCCCCTACGTCGTGCATCAGAGCAGCGAGACACAGATAAGCGTGATCCGGGAAGCACGGTCACATCCCATCCTGAGCAACATCACGAAAACGAAGTGGGTTTCCCCGGGCACCCTCTATCTCACCCGACTGGAGCCCGAATGCGTTCCGCTCGCAATGGGTTCTGGCCACGGGCGACCACGGACCATCAAGCGTGATTTCGGAGTCGTGGAGGTGAAGCCGCACGAATCAGATGTGGTCGCTTGGACATGGCAGAACGATTGGGGAGCGAAAGTGTTTTCAAGCTCGTTTGGTCATCCCGGTGACTTTGCCGAAGAAGCCTTCGTTCGCATGTTGGTGAATGCCGCCTGCTGGTCGGTAGATCGACCCTTGCCCGACGGCGATAGCGAGATCAGAACGTGGAACATTCAACGTGTCGACAAGAAACCCCGCAAATGAGTCGTTCGTGATGATGGGTGTTCGAAAGCTTACTCGCGAGACAGTCCTGTATCTTACATTTTGCCTTGCATGCGGAACACTCACTGCGGACTCGCCAATCCGACCCGGTGATCGCGTCGCGATCGTGGGGAACACCTTTGCGGATCAGTTGAGGATGCATGGCTATCTTGAGACGCTACTGAAGCTACGGACGGGTGACGAACCGGTCTCCGTACGCAATCTGGGTTGGGGTGGCGACATGCTGGGCGCACGCGATCGGCCGACCAATTTCCCGAGCGAAGAGGCAACGCTCACCGCTCACCAGACCGATGTCATCATCGCTTGTTTTGGGATGGGGGAATCCTTTGCGGGCGAGGCAGGTATCGAATCCTTTCAGCAGCAACTGCGGACCTTCTTCGCTTCGCACGCTGGCAAACGCTACAACGGACATTCCGATGTCCGTCTCGTGCTGGTGTCGCCCATTGCCTACGAAGACCTTGGCGTGCGAACCCCGCGACACGAGCAGCGCCAACGCGAACTCGAGACATACAGCGAAGCGATGCGTCGCGTCGCGTCAGCGGAGGGGATCCCTTTCGTCGACCTCCACGCTGTTTCGCGCTACCTGATGGAGGAACCGGAAGGCACGAACTTGACTTCCAACGGCATCCACCTCACCGCCTACGGGTATTGGGCACTCAGCGAGACGTTTTCCGCTCAGCTACTTTCCGACGAGCAAGTTGCGAACCGACTTCCTTGGCAGCTGACGATTGACGCCCAAGCTGTCACCGGAGAAGGTCGTGGCGTCACGATTCAAGACATCTTCGATGGGGATGGTGAACTCCAGTTTGAGGTCAAGGAGGACTCGTTCCCAAGCCTCCCACCACCCCAGAGCGTCGTGCTTCCGGCGAAGCTGCAGCTCAATCGGGACACCCTGTTCGTCGAGAATCTGCGACCCGGCATGTATCGGCTTACGGTTGACGGCGACTTGGTTGCGTTAGCGGACGCGGCAGCGTGGAGCGCCGGTGTACCGGTCGATGCCTCACCCGCGCATCGTGCCTTGGAAGCCTATCGCCAACGCGTGAATGACAAGAACTTGCAATTCACTTACGGCTGGAAGGCCCTGAACCAGGTGCACATCGTTGGCGAACGAAAGAAGTCGCCAAGCGGTCGCGCGCTGCCCGGCGAAGTGATCCAGTTTCAAAACAGCGCGATTGAGCAAGAGGCAGCCCTTCGGGAAGGACTCCCACTTACAACGCGCCATTGGAAGCTCGCCCGCATCGGGCGATGACGTGACTCCGTAGACAGATTGAAGCGCCCGCAAAACAAACACGCCAACCCACATCGATTCGAAGTCAGGTTCTTATGGACGCGATCATGCCAAGCGAGGATAGAACGAGGCTCACAAGCCTGCTGCAACCGATGTCGAGGAGCGTCATCCTGGTCATCGCTTGGTTGTCTGTGGGCAACATCGCCAGGACACAGGATGCTGCGGGGATCAAGAACCTGAAGGGCGCGAACCTGGATCTGATGCAAAATCATGATCCCGAATCAGAACGCGTGAACTTTGAGCTCCTGGATGGATACGAGGTCAGTCTGTTTGCCTCGGAGCCGATGTTTGCTAATCCCGTTCATATGCACTGGGATTCACGCGGGCGCCTCTGGGTCGCCTGTTCGTGGGCTTACCCTCAGCTCAAGCCTGGAGAGAAGGCCAATGACAAAATCATCATCCTGGAAGACACGGATGATGACGGCGTGGCAGATAAGTCAACCGTCTTTGCGGATGGCCTGTACTTGCCCACCGGTTTGGAGCTAGCCAATGGAGGGTGTTACGTTGCCCAGTCGCCGGACGTTTTCTTCTTGAAAGACACCGATGGTGACGATGTGGCAGACGTCAAGGAGCTCGCCCTGACGGGGTTCGGCATCGAAGATAGCCATCATTCGATCAGTGCGTGGCGTCGCGGCCCAGGCGGCTGGATCTATTTCCAGGAGGGGATCTTCCTGCATTCACAAGTCGAGACCCAATACGGGGTGGTCCGCAATTTCAACGGGGGCGTGTACCAGTTCAACCCTCGCACACAGGAGCTCCGCGTTTTTTGCCGTGGCACCGGAGGGAACCCGTGGGGGCATGTTTTCGACGACTGGGGTCAGTCGTTCATGGTCAACAACCCGCGCATCATGTACCTGTCGTCGGCATCGGGTAACAGCGGAGAGACCGTTCGCATCAAGCCGCTGATCAGCACAGAGAAGCAGTGCGGCGGCGACCTGGCCACGGGCAGTCACGTGGGTGATGACATTCGCGGCAATCTGCTCAGCGGACGGTTCAAAAGCCGAGCTGTGATTCGCTATGAATTGATCGATCAAGGTGCCGGTTTCAGTGCGAATGTACTGGAACCCTTGATGACGTCCAAACATCCCAACTTCCGTCCCGTCGACGTCAAGGTCGGGCCCGATGGAGCCATCTACGTCGCGGATTGGTACAACTCCATCATCAACCATGCGCAGCACGACTTCCGAGACCCGCGCAGGGATCACGACCATGGACGGATTTGGCGAATCACGCACAAGACGCGTCCGTTGGTTGAACAACCCGCACTTCACGGAGCGGCTATCGTTGCTCTGATTGAACAGCTCAAGAGTTCGGAAGCATGGACACGACATCAGGCACGCAAGGAGCTGAGTGAACGTGACCCCGACCAGGTGTTCAGCGCTGTCGAATCTTGGGTCGATCAGCTCAATCCAGAAGACGCCCGGTACGATCATCACTTGGTCGAGGCAATGTGGGCTTGCCAGAACGTCGAACGCGTCAGCGAGAAGATCCTAAAGAGGGTTCTGGATTGCGACGACGGGCACGCGAGATCAGCGGGTGCCCGAGTGATTCGCTATTGGCACGCTCAGCTCACTGATCCCATCAAATTGGTTGCCAAAGCGTGTCGCGACCCCTATCCAAGGACTCGCATGGAAGCCGTGCTTTCCGCCGGCTTCATTCCCACTGCTGAGGCCTATGCCGCCGCGCTCCATTCCATCGACCATCCCGGCGACGCTTTCCTCGATCAGGCGCTGCCTCAAACAAGAAAAGCCTTGGAGACTTACTGGCGTCCTGAGTTGGAGGCAGGCACGCTGCGTTTTCAGAAGCAGTCGCATCGAGCCTTTGCGGAAAAAGAGGCAGGCATGCGGTTTGGCGCGAGACTCGCGAGCTTTCTCGGTCAGACAAGTCCAACAAAGAAAGACATCGACAACATCTGTCAACAGCTGAAGTCCCAAGGAACAGAAGAGGATCTCCTTCAAGTGGTCGCGTGGCTGAGCGACCCAAGCACCAGCTCCTCGTCAGCTGTGTCGATCGCATTGCTTGAAACATTGAGGGAATTGTCTCGTTCCGAACGTTCACCCGCGGTGACGCGAAGTATGAGCAGGCTGCGACGCTTGGTCACCAGCGAGAACCAATCGGTTGCCGTCTTGGCGGTTGAGAACCTAGGCGCCTGGAAAGTGCCAAAGGCCTCCGGCGTGCTCACGGATGTGCTGCGTGATCTCGGCGGAAGCCAGTCATTGCGTCGTGCCGCTGGAGTCGCATTGGGGCGACTTGGCGAACGTCGTGCCTTGGAAACACTCGAGGGGCTCGCCTTGAACGCCAACCTGGAGGTTCGATACGCAGCGATTTCAGGCTTGACGGTAGCCGATGCGTCACGTGGTATTCCATTGGCCGCGCGCTTGCTGGCAGAGGATCCAACGACGCTGGATCCTGTCACTCTTGTTCGCACCATGCTTGGTCAACAGGGTGGCTTGGCTTTGTTCGAGCATGCCATCAAGGACGTCTCGATCCATCCGAGTGTCAAAGCCAAAGTCGACGCGTTTCATCGTCAATCCGGCATCCTGCCACCAGGTCTCGCCGACTCTTTTTCACCCGACTCATCCCCAAAGTCACTGAGCATGTCGCTGCTAGGTGAGGATCAGGAGCAACTCGCGCTCGACGTGGATGCGTTGGGTGATCCGGTGAGAGGTGAAACCATCTACCGCCGCAAGGCGCTCGCATGCACCAATTGCCATGCGATTGGTGCGGCCGGCTCCAACATCGGTCCTAATCTCGTCGCCGTGGGTGCCGCCGCAAAAACGGGCTACATCGTGGAATCGATTTTGGAACCCAGCAAGGCGATCGCGGAACACTATGACAACCGCTCTTTCCTACTTGACGACGGAAGCGTTCAAACCGGGATTGTGACCTTCAAGAGTGACGACGAGATCATCGTCAGGGACGCCGCTCTGGCAGGCAAAGAAATCCGTTTGGCGACCGACGAGATCTTGGCGGAACAAGACCTGCCATCGGCGATGCCAGCGAGTCTGGCCGATCAACTCACCTCGCGGCAAGAGTTTCTCGATCTCGCCAAATTCGTTTCCTCTCTCGGTAAGCCTGGGCCTTATGCCAATGACGAACGCCCCGTCATCCGAAAGTGGCGGATTGCGAGCCGTGCCACGAATGGTTCACTTCCTAGCGAGAATGCCGATTGGCTTCCCGCCTACAGCAAGGTGAATGGAGAGCTCCCAAGCGAAGACCTGCCTCAACATGATCGCGTCTTCGTCCGAGGCTACGTGTCGGTGCAAGTCGCAGGCAGGGGTGCGTTTGCATTCAATGGTGATGCGGGTCTGCAGATCTGGTTGGATGGTCGTGAAGTCAGGGCCAATCAACCAACCGACCTGCTTGCGGGTCGACACAGCCTGACCGTTGCCATCGACCGCAAAGAACGCAGCGACCTTGGTCTTCGAGTCGAGCTGGTGTCGTCCCCATCGTCCACTCTCAAATGGAAACCTGAGGGTGGCATTTAGTGCTTGGTCCAGATTCAAGGTTAAGGTTCTCTAGGTGAGCCGAAGGGCGTTAACACCGGTTGTCGCGCAAGGAAAAGGAACCGGGGCCAACCCGGATATCGCATCAGCCGCGGAGCATTAGCTCCCGGTTCTGCGAACTCAATGGTAATCGCGTGGTAACCGGTCGCTAACGCGATTCGGCTAATCCTAAGTTCAAACACGGGCAGAGCACTCAGCTCTCGGTCCGTACCGCATCCAAACACGCAAGTCGAAACGAGCAACATCCATGGTCTGTCGGTTCGTTTTTGTTTTCGCGATCTCCACCGTCGCCATCTCATTCGAAGCGGCCGCGACAGCCGAGGAGACTCAGCCGGACGGTGATTCCAAACGACGTGCAACGGCGCTGCTGAAGAAGCTCGACAAAGATGGGAACGGCACGTTTGAAAGAAGCGAAAACGAAGCGTTGTGGAGACGTTACCGGAAACTCGACGCGAATCGCGACGAGGCGCTGACTGTTACCGAACTCAGGCGTTGGAAGCCGACTTATCTCTCAACGAGTGGTGAGCAAAAACGCGATCTTGTCTACAAGCAGACTAACGAAGGTGATTTGCTGCTGGACCTGTACTACCCGGCAAAGGAGCCGAAACAGGAACCGGACGCATTGCCGCTGGTTGTCTACACACATGGGGGCGGCTGGTCAGCTGGCGACAAACACAACATCACACGCGGCTCGTTCCCTCCCGTATTCACGCAGTTGCTTGGCCACGGATTTGCTGTCGCCTCCGTCAGCTATCGGCTTTGTCAGCAAGGCAACGAGATCGCGATGCGTGATTGCGTCACGGATTGCAAGGATGCCTGCCGCTATCTGGCATTGCAACAGGACTCACTGAGACTTGATAGCAATCGGTTCTTCGTCATGGGGGATTCGGCAGGGGGGCACATCGCTCAGATGCTGCTGCTGACGCCCGACGACTCATTTGTCGGCGATCCCCGGCTGGCAGCGGCTCAATATCGCATTCAAGCGGGCGTTTCGTGGTACGGTCCCTGTGACTTTGAAAACGTTCATCTCTTCAACCACGACGATCGCGAAGGGTTTCGTGATCGCTTCGAGGCACGCATCATGGGATCCGCCGCTGGCGAGGATGCGAAACGCACGCGTTATCACGAGATCAGCCCGGTGAACTACCTGAGCGAGGGCAGTCCACCACTCCTGATGCTCCAAGGGGACAACGACACCACGATCCCAGTGAAGCACGCATTGCACATGGCAAGCAGGGCCAGCTCCATAGATGCGCCCGTCGAAATCATGATCATACAGAACGCGGGGCACAATTGGCGCCGTGTGAACGAAGACATCGAACCTTCGCGAGAAGCGATCATCCAAAGAACTGTGCAGTTCCTCGTCGAAACGCTCCATTGAACGCTCATGCTGGCCGGCAAGAAGGCATCTCCAAACAAGAGTTCGAAGGAATGGCCAAGGGCTCTCATGGGTTACCGCACACGAGCCGCGGCAGCGAGCACGTTGGTGCTCCTGACTCAAAATCCCTCACTTGGATCTCCCCCCCGGAATGAAGCAAATAACAACCACCGTGGGTAAGACGCCGAATCACGAAGGTGGATAAGCCAAGACCCGTTCGGCCTCACAACGGGGGATGCGTACTTGTATCGGTACGTGAGCAATCAAGCGACGACGACGGATCCAAGTGTGCTGGACCCGGCATCAGCCCAGCGCACGGAACTGTTGGAACAGTGTTGCTTGGTACGTGCGTAGGCCCGACACAGAGGGCCAAGCGATGTCGGTCCCGTTACGTTGGATAATCGCACTTGACACTAGCCCCACGCAACGCGAAAGGAAGCGAGACCAAGGGGAATGGTTGGCAGGTGCGAGGTGAAGGGAAATCAATCCAACTGCCCTCTCGCAAAATGAGCGAGGTCGTGTGGAGACGGGGCGTAGCGACCAAACGGGAGTGCCCGAGCATAGGGCCAGCACAGGCGGGGACGGCACTCGGTGTTGATTTGCGAAGAAATTTCAGACAGTTCACGTTGTCCACTCCGTGAAGTAAATTGGAAGTAAGAGGACGTCACCAAAGGAGGTCCGGCGATGAAACAGATCGCAAAAGAACTCGACGAGAAGCTAAGCAAACTCGATCCCGAGCGAGCCAAGAATTTGGTGTCGCTGGTCCGTGATGCGATTCGTCGCGTTGACCAGGAGGGTTTGGGCTGGTCCGAGGGCTACTTCGAGGAAACCTCCGGAGCACTCGCAGGTGAAAAATTTGCACGAGAGCCGCAGGGCGAATTGCCCCATCGTGATCCGTGGTGATGCGTTAACTCCTGGACACGAAAGCTTGGATTCACTATCCGAGGGATGCTTCAAGTCCCGTTCGGTTCAGACTCTCATCGCTGGATACCATCGCAAACTCGGGCCGGAAGCCCTCCGTCGTGAACAACCTCGCAACCTGGGAGCGATAGAGACCGCAACGAACACGATCTGCGTCGCAACCAACGGAGCGATGCTGTCCGGCGCAACGCGACTCGAAGCGGGGCGAGAGGGATAAGGTTTGCGGGTGAAAGTTGAAACAGAATCAAGTTGACTCGATCTGTCTTGAAATGAGCGACGTCGCGCGGAGCCGGGTCGGAGCGACCAAACGGAGGGAAGGCGGAGTGAGGAGTCCTCGACGAGCGGAGACCGCACCGGAGTGCCCGAGCGCAGACCGGGCGTCGAGAGGAGGGAGCGCACGCCCGACGAACCAAGGCAGGATGCCGATAGGCTCTGCGGAGCCCGGATGGCGACCACCCTTTTTCATGACTACCGCGAGTGACCGCGCACGACCAACGGGAGGAAGCTGGGAACGGGAATTGTCGAGAAGCTCGCAAGCGGCGGCGTAGTGGAGAGCAGCGACGAACCCATCGCAACGAACTCCGTCCGACCAACAACGCCCGAACCGCTGCGGCCCGTCAGCCATTTCGATTCAACCACAATAAAACAGCGCTAGCGTTTCACGCCCTGCAGTTCTATCCGTTTTCAAGGCCAACCGATTAATTCGTCAGTCTCGTCGTGTTTTCGTTGCCATTCACAACCAGGCGGCGACGAAAACGCGATGAGACGAAAATAGTGTTAACCGTCACCATCCATTCGTGTTGACTGCTGATGCACACGGAGCCAGATCGGGCCGCACTAGCAAATCTATCCGAAGACAAATGGCGTGGACTCAGAGCGGTAGCGGTATCGTTCGATGAACTCAGAGCGACGCGGCAGTAGCTGTAAACCACTTCTGGTGCAGGAAAAAACAATCCTTTTAACCCGCGACGATAACGCCACCTACCTCGTCGCCCATGCAAGATCTGTTGACTGGCCGATGGCAATTACGAGTGATCATCGCTAGGCCTTTGCTTTTTGCGGTGACAAATACCGCTGTGGTCTGACATAGGTGCTCCTGCACCTCGACCGATGCAACCGAGGTAGGCTACCTCTAGCAGAAACCGCGTTCGGTGTTCGCCAATTGTGGAGCATCGCAGACAAAGTGTCATAAGCATTGCTTCGTATACCGTCGTCAATCTAAGGTTTTCCCCCTTTCGACTCAGTGCTGTTCTCGATTTGGTCAATTAGTCGTCGCGCACGCCGGTGACCAAGATTTTCCGCTTGTCTCAGGTACTGTAGCCATTCCCGCAGCGATTCCTCTTTGTGGGATAGGTGAATTCCGAGATTCAGAACGATGCTCGGATCATTTGGCTCCAGATCCGCCGCTTTCCGCAACAAAGGGACCACCCTTTCCAATTGATCCATGGATTCATACGCACAGGCCATGCCGTACCAGCCTGCCGCCACATTGGGGAATCGGTCTCTTAGATTTCGAAAGCACTTCAGTGCCTCAGCGTGTCGCTGAGCAAGTCCAAGAGCAGTGGCTTTAAGATGCAATAGTATTGGTGACTCTGGATCGTTCTTAAGATTTTCACTTGTTTGAAAGATCACATCACCATATCGCTCCTGTTGAATGAGCTGTTGCATTCGGGATGCAAATTCATGAACTCCAAGCCTTTCGGGTTCGTCAGACGGCAATTTCTTCTGTGTAATTGGCGCCCGCGAGGAGGTAACGAAGTTCATGGATACCCTTTCGATGGCGTTGGTGCCTTTCTTCTTGCGAATTTCAAACAGTTGGACGCCATTGGGAACGTGTGCTTCAAGCAGTTGGACGTAGTGGCGCCGGCGATCTACTGAGCACCTAAGGCCAAATGTAATCTCCGTCAAAAGGCCAGGCCAATCACTGAGCCCTCCGAATGGTTCGATGTAGCGACACTCTTGTTCGTACGCCCAGCAGGTTGGTTTGGTCGTTACAATTCGCCTGAAAGTTTTATCACTAAATGCAATTTTCAAGCTTGATGTATAGGGAATCCCCTGTGCATCGACCGCGAAACTTATCGACGTTGTGAGCCCATCGCCTTCCATTCGGGGCAACTCATCCGAATAGATAACGGGCATGCAGTGATCCGGGTCTGCAAGCTTCAGATTGGGAGCGGGGCTAAAGCCCAGACAGATTCCTTGATGGTTCTCAGCGTAGTGCGCCCACATCAGAGCTTGTTCCGGATCGATCGACATGCTGAAAATTCCAGTTTCGGTAAGTTGGTCGTCCAATTTCCCAAAAAGAGCACGAACGTCTGAAGGTGAATATCCCCTGCGCTCTTTCATGAATCGTTGCCAAGCATCGTAGGATCGCTCTAACTCTCCATGACTCATGATCGCCCCCAATGCAGCCTCGATATCTTCGTGGGGCAAACCAAAAAAAGATTCCCCTCTGCTGATTGCCCGTTTGGCCTCAAGGGCAAACCCCGTCAGAGCACCCTGCATACCTTCCTTGATCCTCTCCCCGATCCAATCGCTGGCGATATCTTCAAATGAACACTCAAATGGGTCGTTGAGTTGATGGGCTGTTGCAAGGAATATCTTGCCGGAGGTAATAAGTTTCTCTGTCACCTCTGAATCAGCACGATATTTGTGAAAAGTCTTGCCCATGTACTTTTAATCCGATGTTTGATGTTTGTTTCTTAGGTGTTGCCGTCGACACTACTGTTCAACAGGGAAGAAAAGGTCAGGGAAGAAAAGGGGAAGAAGAGGTCCATCTGGGTTTAGTGTGGGTAGAGATCGAGCCCACCGAAATAAAAGTAGATCGCCGTCTTGAAGTTTTCGCGATTTCGGTAGCCGCCGACGCGACGCTTGATCGACATGATCTTGCTGTTCATTCCTTCGGCCACGGCGTTCGTGATACCGTGGGTGCAGTAGCTGACGACATTGGTCAATCGTTCGGAGATCGTTTTGGCGACCTTCTTTAGTGGCGTTAGCTTGGTGTGAATCACTCGCCTGTACCAGTCTCGGAAGTACTCCGTCGCCGACGCTGAATCTTCGTGGTGCCAGAGGTCTCGGAGCATTTCTTTGTAGGCCCACGCTTTGCCGGTTTTGAGTTGCTGTGTGTAAACCGCTTCGAAACGTTCTCGTTGCTGCTCGTTGAGCTTCTCCTGGCTACTGAGCCAAAGGTAGCGAGTCCGTGACAAGCGTTTGTCGCCCTCCGCATCCAGCTTGCGATGTTCGCCGCGTCGAACCTTGTCGACCGCGTCAGTGGCGAGCTTCATCACATGAAATCGATCGTGAACGATCTTCGTTTCCGCGAGCGGGATATTGCCTCTGGCAGCTTTGACGTACGCGGCACTCATGTCCATCGCGATTGCTTCAACACCATCACTTTGAGCCTGCGAAAGCTGTGAAAAACAGGCGTTTCCGGCT
>JBCCYK010000072.1:0-26120 GCA_039189905.1 Planctomycetota bacterium | reverse complement strand
TCCACAGCAAATGGTTTGCCAAAAGCAACTGGGAAGCACCGAATCAGCCATCCCGATCACGCGGGCCGGTCCGAAAGCTCGGATTTGCGGATGCAAAGAACGCCTTAATTTGGTATTGTTGCTATTCGCAAGCCGCTAAATCTTCCGAAAGGAAAATAAGACGCCGTTAGGACGACTGTGTCAACATCAAGACTGTCCCATCCCCACCGCCGCCGGAGTTACGAGAGCATGATGAGAAACACGGTGACGGTCATTTTGGCGGGCGGACGCGGTTCCCGTTTGGAACCCCTCACTCGCGATCGCGCCAAACCGGCCGTTCCCATCGGTGGCGCCTACCGCATCATCGACTTCGTGCTCAGCAACTGCCTCAATAGCGGCATGCGGCGTCTGCTCCTTTTGACGCAGTACAAAGCGCAGTCGCTGGATCGACACATCAACCTCGCGTGGCGACCCTACTTTTGTCGTGAGCTTGGTGAGTTCATCGACGTCGTGCCGCCCCAACAGCGGATCGATGACAATTGGTATCAAGGCACGGCCGACGCGGTTTACCAGAACATCTATGCGATTGAACGAGAATCGCCTGAGTACGTCGTCATCCTAGCGGGTGATCACCTGTACAAAATGGACTACGAGCGAATGGTGGATTTCCACGCTCGCAAAGGTTCCGACATCACCATCGGTGCATTGCGGGTGGATCGTGACCAGGCTCGCCAGTTCGGCGTGATGCAGGTGGACGAAGACCACCGCTTGGTCGACTTCGTTGAGAAGCCAGACAGCCCGGTTGGCACCATCGAGGACCCGGACGTCTGTCTGGCGTCGATGGGGATCTATGTCTTCAACGCGCGATTCTTGTTTGAGCGGCTCTGCACAGATGCAACGCTGCAAGAGAGTGTCCACGACTTTGGGAAGAACATCATCCCGGATGCCATTTCCAACAGTGAGGTCTTCGCGTTCCCGTTCACCGACGAAAACCGAAAGAACGACGCTTACTGGCGTGATGTGGGCACGTTGGATGCGTACTACGAAGCCAACATGGATTTGGTGGGCGTCGATCCCCAGCTCAATCTGTACGATCGCCACTGGCCCATCCGCTCTTTTCAGCCCCAATTGCCGCCTCCCAAGTTTGTGTTCGGCAGCGAGGGTCGATCGCCCCGCCGCGGGGAAGCCTTGGATTCCATCGTCTGTCAGGGCGCCATCATCAGCGGGGGCTGTGTCAGTCGAAGCATCATCGGAACGGGCTGCCGTGTGAATTCCTACGCCAAGGTGGAAGACAGCATCTTGTTCGATGAGGTCAACGTGGGGCGGCACAGTCGGATCCGCAGGGCCATCATCGACAAGGGCGTTGTCATCCCCCCGGAAACCGACATTGGCTACGATTTGCAGCTCGATGCCCAGCGCGGCCTGACGGTCACGGATAGCGGGCTGGTGGTGATCGCACGCGACGAACAGATCCGACCGGTTGAAAGCCCCGTCGCAGAAACCGCCTGAGGGGAATTGGTGTCCGCCTGCCCACTGGCGCGATCCCGTGCAGGCGCTATAAAGGATGATTGCCGCCGAGTTCTCCGAGCTCGTTTTTCGCACTGTGTGCTCGAAGCCCGCGAGTGCGGCGACCGTCCCTTTTTCACACAACGATCAGCCGTTCCCAATGAAATGGGGAGCGCAGGCTTTTGCGATGCCAGACCCAGCGGACAACATTCTCGGGAAAGTCCATCACGGCGACTGCATCGCCGGCATGCGTGACGTCCCCGAGGAGAGTGTGGATCTGGTTTTTGCCGACCCGCCATTCAACATCGGTTACGAATACGACACCTACGAGGATCAGCTGGAAAGCGACCAGTACCTGCAATGGTCGCGAGACTGGATGACGGAGGTGCATCGTCTACTTAAACCAGACGGTGCGTTTTGGTTGGCCATCGGGGACGAGTACGCGGCGGAGTTGAAGGTGGCTGCCACCTCGCTGGGCTTCACCATGCGGAGCTGGGTCGTTTGGTATTACACCTTCGGGGTGCACTGTCGCACCAAGTTCACGCGTTCCCACGCCCACCTGTTCCACTTTGTGAAGGATGAGAAGCAATTCACGTTCAATGCGGACGAAGTCTCCGTACCGTCGGCGCGGCAGTTGGTCTACGCCGATAAGCGGGCGAATCCTAAAGGCCGCATGCCCGACGATACCTGGATCTTGCGTCCGCAGGATCTGACCGATGGCTTCACGCCGGAGGAGGACGTCTGGTATTTCCCACGTGTGGCAGGGACGTTCAAAGAGCGGGCCGGCTTTCACGGGTGTCAGATGCCGGAGCAACTTCTGGGGCGTATCGTACGGTCCAGTTCGAATCCGGACGATGTTGTCATGGACCCGTTTGGAGGAAGCGGCACCACCTTGGTCGTTGCCAAGAAGCTCGGTCGACGTTTCTTCGGATTTGAAATGTCCCCGGAATACGTCCAGCTGGGTCAGGAACGCATCGATGCGGTGTTCGCCGGCGATCTACTGAACGGTTCCCCGGAACCGAAAGCAAGCGTTCCAGCGACCTACTCGCCTCAGGCCCGCCAGAAGCAGCCAACCCCGGTCGATCAACGCGAATTCGAGAACCTACGCTTCGATTTTGACGCCGTGATGGCCTCGGATGAAGCCATCGAGATCGCGATCACACATGCCTATCACGCGACCCATCGTGGCTACAGTGTGGAACGCTTGGTTGCCGACCCGGTCTTGAATGAAGACTTCCAAGATCAATGTGATCGACTCGAAGTGTCGCTCTCGCAACGAGATCGAAACCGTTTCTTGTTTGCGTTGCGAAAACAGGGATCGCTTAATCAGAACGGTCCCACCTTAGAACGAGTCACCAAGTTCCCGCCTGCGACGCTGGATGCCCTGGCAGACGCGGCCGAGATCGCGTGGAACCACGTGCGTCAGTTGTACGGCGATTGCAGCCTAGATGATCTGTTGTGCGATCCACGTTTGGCCAACCAGCTTGACACGATCGCCATGCGTTGGTGCCCGGACGCAACTGCCTTCGAAACGCGATGGGCAGCGATTGAGTTACGTGAACAACGTGTCCAAGCCGCGAAACGCGCGATGGAACTTGATTCCGATAGACGGGAACAGACGCGTTTGAGTGCGAATGAAGCGCAACCAATTGAAACGCTAGATCGTGAAATGCTTCCTAAGAAACCCGGCGTCTATGGGCTCTGGTCAGGCGACGACGCCGTCTATTTCGGCGAAACACGAGATCTGTCGTCACGATTGAAACGCTTCCTGGGTGCAGCTCCGCCGTCGCCTTGGTCCCTGCTTGGCATCCATGACGACTCACTTCATTTGGCGTGGTTGACGGTCGACAGCGTGTTGGAGTTCCCGCAAGTGAATCTTTTCCACATGCTTCAAGAGAGCGAGTCGCGACTCAACTTGCCTCGGCCCGTCTTGGATCCGGGTTTTCAACCGGCAACGGCTTAGTGCTTCATCCACATTTGTCTTGGGGTAGCGAAACTCGTCAAGAGTTTCGGCCAAGCTCGATTCGCCGAAAGTCTTGGCGACTTTCGCTACGGCACCAACTCCGAAAATCAAGAACAGACGAAGCACTGGTGCAAGACCACTCCCCTGCACCATGAGCTGGGCGTTTGTGCCAGCGACACAAATCCCTCCTGGAATCCTCAGGCCGCACGACGTTCCTGCTTTGGGGGATCCAAAACGGGGACGTGTGCTCGTTTGCGACGCAAGTCACGCATCAGCGCCGCGTTCTCGTGCAGTTGCGTTTCCAACTGACGGATCCGATCCTGCATCGATGCGTTCGTATCCAGGCTTGCGTTGAGTTCCTGCGACACACGTTGGAGCTCACCGGTCATGTCATGAATCTTGATCTGCTGCTGCCGTGCGGCGGCTTGGAAAGGTTCAAGCTTGCTGAGCGATTCCTTCAAGGACACGACCTCTTGGTTTGCTTGCGAGGTCATGTCTCGGTGACGCTGCAGATCCTTGACCAGCTGCTGGTTCTGATCCGACTGGGCAACCAGTTTGGCTTGTAAGCCTTTGATCGTTTTGGATTGCGATTGCTTCTCGACCCGCAAACCTTCCAGCTCGGGTCGAAAACCATTGAGCCGCTCGATCTCGGCCTTCTGCTCGATCACCTGATGAGAAAGGGCCTCTACCTGGGTTGCCAAGGTGTCGGCGTGTTGCGACTTGTTCGTCAGTTCAAGCCCCAAGTTGTCCACGCGCTGGGCGAGTTCCTTGCTTGACGCATGAATGGAGTCGAGCTTGGCTACGTGTTGATCGCGCTGCTGTGTGACGGCTTGGAGCGATGCCTTGAGTTCTTCCACTGAACGCTCGCTTTCAGCCAAAATCGTCTCCGCTTCGACGCGCTGGTCGTTCGCCTGTTGAAGCTGGGCTTCCCGGTCAACGATCTGAGCGTCCCGCCCGGCAATCTCCGACTGCAACGACGACACCTCGGTTTCCAGAGCGCTGCGCTGACGCCGCAACTGCTCATTCTCAGACTGGTGCTCATCCTGCGTGACAGACGCGGCCTTCAGAGCAGCCTCCAGGCGAGACGATTCTTGTTTTTGACCGACGATCGCGGCTTCGAGATCGGCGATTTGAACGCTTGAGGCGTGGAGCGATTGATCTCGGGTTCGCAGCTCCGCTTGAAGGTTCTCAAATTCCGCGACCAGGGATTCACCATCGTTCTGCTTCTTTGCCAAGACGCTTTCGTGCTCCTCAATCCGATTCTGCAGCGCTACGATCTCTTCGCGGAGCTCGGTTCGCTCGGTAGAAACTTCGTCCAGCTCATGCGTCAGGTTCGCAGCGCGTGCTTCGGCCTCGTCCAGTTGTTTCCGGGTTTGAGTCAAAGACTCAACTTCGCTTGCGGCCAGCGTCTTGGCCTGCTGATGCTCATCGGCAAACTGGTCCCGCTGAGCAAGCGCCTGATCGCGTTGGGCAACCAAGTCGGTGATCCTCTCACGATCCTTTTCAAGGTTCGCTTGATGCTGGTCGCATTCGTCTTTCAGCTCGATGACGGTCTTGTTGAGCGTGGTGACCTGTTCTTGAAGGGTCACACACTCGGTTCGCGCGGTCTCGAGCTCTTGATTGAGTGATTCCGCGTTCAAATTCGCTTCCAAGACGGCCGACTCCTGTCGCGCCAGATCATCGCCAGCCTGACGTGCCGCGCCGGCAATCTGTTCCAGCTGGCTGGCCGTTGACTCGTATTGGTCGTTGAGTTGCTGGACCTGCTCCCGAAGTTGCTCGTTCTCCTGATTCACAGACTCCAAGTGAGCATCAGTCTCGGATTTCAATTCTTCGGTTTGCCGCGTCAACATCTCCAGGCGACTGTGTTCTTCATGCAGCGATTCGACTTCGGTTTGAAGCTGTCCGCGCGTGTCTTCTTGCTGAAGAAGGGACTGCCGGAGCGATTCGTTCTCTCGCATCAGCTCTTCTTCACGGGAACGCAGCACCTGGACATCCTCGTGAATGGCGTGCCACTGTTGCTTTCGTGTCCGTGCTGCCGCACGGGCGCGAGCATACTTGTTTTCCGCGTCCTTCACCGTTTTGACATCGCGACTCCGGTCCCGATACCAAAGGAGGTGACCGATCAGGATGCCACCCATGACGAACAGAAAGGCGGATAGGAATGGAATGCTGAACCAGGCAGACATGGGTGCGCTCCAAGCAACCAGCGGAAGGGATCACAAACGAACCGGTGCGTTGTCGATCCCATGACGGGCGGGCCAACGGCGGAACTGCCATTGACGAGAGCCCGTCGGGAAATTGGTCGATCGTCGGCTCACGTAGCGTCGGCCCCCGACGAATCGGACGCCAGAAGTCACGCTCCTTGATCGCAATTCTGGGCGATAGCAAGTCCCGTGCCTCGGTGTCGAGTCCAGTCGGGAAGTTGCGTTCAATGACGCCAGCACGGGACTTGTATCCGAACGAACGATTTTGACTCTAAGTTTCAGTGAGCACTGGATTTACGTGATCACATTGCAATGACCGTGTGCCTATCAGCCGAATCGCGTTAGCGACCGGTTATCACACTTGAGAACACCTGGATGAACCTCCCGACGTCAACGCGCTACCATCAACACACCGATGAACGTCGCCACGTAGCAAGCCCAACGGACCTGCCAACGTGCCTGCAAGAACCCTGGCAGGCAGGCAAGACCGACCATTCCCAAACAGGTTAGGATTTGCAGCCCCGGATACACCGCTCTGCCTTCCGCGCCAGATCGCACCATGCCAAACACCATGAACACGCAGGCAACCCCAAGGATGCTGAGCAACGACAGCAACAAGCTCACCTCCCCATAGCGAACGGCATATACGAGCCGAGAGTGGGAAGCGACGGACAGGCGATGCGCATGCAGCGTTCCCGCGACGCAGTAACCCAACGAAAACAAGATGCAGGCCAACAAGGATGCCAAAAACACGGGCGTGGCTTGCAGCATGATCTTGGATGAGACCACCTGACCAACAACCGTCCCATGCTGGTCCACAGGAATCCTGTCCAGCCCCGGTACGAGCTCTTCCAACGAAGACAGATGCGTTTGACGCTCGTTGCCGTCCGCAAAGGCTGCGCGGGACAGCAACGAAATCGTGTCGGCATGTTGCAAGCGATAGGCTTGCCAGTTGCAGCCCACACCGTAGAACGCGAACTGAACAAACGCCATGAACATGCCTGCCACCAATCCGCTGGCGATGGCTTGACGGGCGTCGGACGGCTTAGCCAATCGATTGATTAACCATCCCAGCAGCAAGGCATAGAACAACCCCACGACAAACCCGACTTCCGGAAGGGCTCCCGGTGGTTCCAACCACCATTTGGGTTCGAAAGGAATTTCGGGGACCGCTTCCTTGAGGTCCCGCAAATTGAAGGGCGCGTCTTCCGAGCCGAAAATCCCCCGTGCGAGGCCCGCGTATAGAGGCAGCCCAATGGAAACGCCGCCGATCGACCCGAGCGCAACCGCACCGATGACGGAATGCAATTGATTGGCGATGAGCGCAGCGAACGAACTTGCCACGGACGGAGGTCGAACGGAGACCGGGTCTCCTCGGAGCCAGGCTCTCAAATCCAAGGCCAAGAGCCCTGCAACCGGGTATCGATCCTCGGGATCTTTCGCCAAGCATTTCAGGCAGATCAGTTCCAAACTGGAATCAACGGCCGTATTGAATTGGCGAGGTCGAGTGACCTCGCCCTGTGCGGCTTGCATCAGCGTCGCGACGGCCGAATCAGCTTGATGGGGCGGTCTTCCGGTGAGTGCATGATAGAGCATCGCGCCCAGCGAGAAGATATCGGCCGAGGTTGTCACCTCACGACTCGCCGTTGCTTGCTCCGGTGACATGTAGGCGGGCGTTCCGACGACAGCGCCGGTGCCCGTCAGATCCACATCCGATTGAACGTGTTTGGCCAATCCCAGGTCGGTGACCCAGGGCTTGTCGTCCAAGTCGATCAGAATATTGGCTGGTTTCAGATCACGGTGCAGGATCCCGCGGCGATGCGCGTAGTCAATCGCATCGGCGACATCGGCGATCCAAGTTACTTGGGTGTTGAGGTCGAGTTCGCCACCGGCCATCCGCTCGCCCAAAGAACCGCCCTCAATCAACTTCATCGTAAAGAAATGCGTGCCTTCGAGCTCTCCAATGTCGTAAATGGGGACAATCCCTGAATGGTCCAGAGCGGCGGCCGACTCGGCTTCCATGTGAAAGCGCCGAATATCCGCGGGCGAAGCAAACTGACCACTCAAAATGACCTTCAGCGCCACATGGCGCCCCAGAGTTCGATGGCGCGCCCTGTAGACGACCCCCATGCCGCCGCGCGCGATCTCATTGACGAGTTCATAATCGCCCAGTGACGTCGGTGTGATCGTTCGTTCCGGCCCATTCGCTTGCGGCGCTGCCCCACTGGGCTCCGTTCCAACTGGCAGCTCCATCGTGGCAGAACCATCCAGGGTCAGCTGCAACTCATCTTTTCCTCCCATGGCCGTCTCAAGAAGACACCGCGCACACAGACCTTCAACGGAAGTCGTATCCAGGGGTGTGAGGCAGCGAGGGCATTCGCGATTCATGGGCACCAAACCGTAAATGGGAGCACATCCCAATGACTAAAGGCAACCGATCAAACTGTTACGGATCTTTCTTTGAAAACGCAGCAAAAAGCTGTTCGACCTCATCATCCAAGTTGACATCCTCACCCACCGTGGCAGCTATCTCGAGTCGAACGGAACGACGAAACTGCGCTCGCAAGCGATGAATGGCGATACGAACGGCGCCCGCCGACATGCCGAGCTGACGTCCAAGAGACTCCGATGTGCCATCCCCAGAAATCACCAGCTCAGGTTTGATGATTTCGTACAGACGAAGACGACCCGAAAACGCGTACTCGTCTCGAACCCGACGAAGCGCTTTCGCTAGCAAGTCACGCACCCACTGCTGTTCATACAGTTGCTCCGGTGAAAAGTCTTTCGCGTTCTGGCCTCGAAAGCGATCCTCGGCCACGTCCCATGAAAGCGAAATTTTCGGGACAACGCCTCCCCTTTTGAGCGTCGTTTCGCGGGCGCGTTCGTTCCGCACGTGGTTCCGCAAGGCGATTAGCAAAAAAGTCCGAAACCGTCCCCGCTTGGCATCGGCCTGCGAAATCACCTCTTTTTCGATCACACGCAAAAAGAAACTCTGCACGAGGTCCTGTGCCGTGTCGGGATCGTTTCCTTGGATGCGTAAGTACGCGTAGAGCGGAACCCAATAACTCTGACAGAGGTCACCGAATGCCTGACGACCGGCGGGTGTCGAGCGAGACCCCGCGCGGGCGACAAGACTCCATTGCGTCGTATCAAAGCGAAGCTGAGGAGTGGAAATTGTGGTCGCCTTCCAAGAGAACACCGGAGGTAGACGAGCATCATTGTAAACGACGTGCACGGCGTCGTATTGAAAGGACTGTTGATTGGCAAACGCAGTGCTCGTTCACTCCACGTCTTCGTATTCCTCGTCATCTCCGGCGTAGATGTAGTCCTCTTCGTCTTCAGCCGGTTCCAATTCATTTTCCTCCGGTTCAATCCCTTGCATTCTTTGCCACTGGTCCATGGTGATCAGGACCTCACGGGATTTCGAACCGTTGTATTGCCCGACAATGCCGTCCTCAGCCATGTAGTCGATGAGCCGCGCCGCGCGACCGTACCCCACCCCAAGGCAACGCTGAATCAAGGAGAGTGAACCGCGGCCTTCACGAATCACCACTTCGATGGCGGACTCGTACAGTTCGTCTTTCTTGCGAAGCTTCTCGACATCGAGCTCGTCACCGCCTTCGGAATCATCCGAATTGGTCTGAATGCTCATCAGCTCAGCGTTGAATTGCTGCTCGCCCATGCTGCAGTGGTCCACAACACGGTCGATCTCCGCATCGGACAGGTACGTGCCTTGACCTCGAATCAGGGTGCTTGTTCCGGGCCACAGGAATAGCATGTCGCCATTGCCGAGCAGTTTGTCCGCGCCGTTCTCGTCCAACACCACGCGGCTGTCGGTCTTGGAGGCCACCTGGAATGACAGGCGCGCCGGCAGGTTGCTCTTGATCAAACCCGTGATCACATCGACCGTTGGTTTCTGTGTCG
Source organism: Planctomycetota bacterium (assembly GCA_039189905.1). Lineage (GTDB taxonomy): Bacteria > Planctomycetota > Planctomycetia > Pirellulales > Pirellulaceae > Rhodopirellula. The sequence goes on along the minus strand of JBCCYK010000072.1, from coordinate 16,544 downwards.
CCAAGATCAAGTGGATGCCAACGGCGCGGCTCTTCTGCGCCAAGCGAATGATATGCTGCTCCACATCTTTGCCGGCGGTCATCATGAGGTCCGCCATCTCATCGGCAATGATCACAATGAACGGCAGTTTGTCTGGGACATCCGTCGCCCCGTCTTCCTCATCTACCTCCAAACGACGCAACACTTCTTCGCGCCCAAGGTCGTTGAAGGAGTTGATGTGTCGCACGCCAACTTTGGCCAATAACGAGTAGCGTTCCTCCATCTTCTCGACCGCCCACGCGAGGATGGCTTCGGCTTTCTTCATGTCCGTGATGACGGGGTGCATCAGATGGGGCAAGCGACCGTAGCCGCTTAGCTCCACCATCTTGGGATCGATCATCAACATGCGAACTTCATCGGGGCGGCATTTCATCAACACACTGGTGATGATCGCATTCAAACAAACCGATTTCCCGGTGCCCGTTCGCCCCGCAATCAACAGGTGCGGCATCTTGGCCAGGTCAACGGGCATCGGATCCCCCGCGACATCCTTGCCCAGGAAAACGGGGATGTTCATCTTCTCGATCCGCGAATCAGATTCCTCAATCACATCGCGAAGACGAACCACTTCGCGATGAACGTTGGGCACTTCAATCCCAACCGTGTTACGTCCCGGGATCGGAGCCACAATGCGGACCGTGGGGACTCGCATCGCGATTGCCAAGTCATCTGCCAGTGCCGTGATTTTGTTGAGCCGCAGTCCGCTTTCCAGATCGATCTCGTACTGCGTGATCACAGGTCCGATCTGCACGTTCGTAACACGGACGTTGTACCCAAACGATCGGATGGTCTTTTCGAGCATGACGCTCTTTGTGCGGGCTTCCTCTTCTTGTTCGTCGTAGTTGAACTCGTCGCCCTCCTCCAGCAGCGTCAAACTTGGAAGCAGATAGTCCGAAAAATCGCTGCCCTCACCATGATCGACCGCGTCATCCAGCTCTTCCTTGAGGCCTTTTTTTCGTCTTGGCAGTTTGATCTTGGGTGCCGGAACACCGTGGTCCTGCTCATGCCCCCCGTGACCGTCGTCCTGGCGCAGGTTGATGGTTTCGTCGCCGACGTCCAGCTCACGCGTGGTCGAATCCACCACGTCATAAGCTTCCGCGTCGTCGTCCTCCCATATCTCTTCTTCGTTCGATTCCCATTGCTCCTCGACCTCGTCGTCTTCAGCATCAGGGGTCGCATCGTGGTTGATGTCATCCAGCTTTGGCGGTTCACTGCGACGCTTGGGTTGACGCACGGTGATCGTTGGGCCTTTGTCCTCCGGCGTGTCCTTCTCGTCCGAACCATCTGAAACTTGACCGCGGTCGCCATCGATCAAGATGGGAGCACCGTCTCCCACAAAGGGCTCGCGACGTCGACGGATCACAACGGGCACTGCTGCGGCCGCTCGCTTGAACCCTTTTCCAGATACGCGAGCGCTGCTCTTGACCACGCGCGTGCCGGCATTCACCAACAAGTAGTCCGTTGTCATCAACAAACCGATCGCCAGGGTTGTTAGCGTGAGGATCCAGGATCCGGCAGGATGAAAGTGCTCCAGTAGGAAAGTGGAAGCCATCGCACCCAGATAGCCGCCGTTCCCCACGACCGGCATGTTGTTCAGCGGGATCGTCACCATCGATGCGGCAGTGCAAACACCCACCAGCGCGATGCAGCCGCCCAACGAACGAAGTACCGGTGCGTTAAGCGAACCCCGCGTGAGCAAGGCGGTTGCAACGCCACCGCCGCCCGCGATCAGCAGTGCGACGCCGATGCCTAAACCATCCAAAACCATCGCGGACAGCGTGGCACCCAGGGCACCGCAGGCGTTGGTGATGACATCGCTGGTTGGATAAACCGCGACGCTCGGCTCGTGAAGCTCACTGAACGGCCAGACAGCCTTCGCAATGGGATCCGCCGGGTTGTGCGTGCACACGCTGATGAGCAAGAGCAGTGTCACGCCGACCAACACCAACCCTGGCACATCGCGTCTCAGGCTCACCTGGCGCGGAGGCGTTTCGGAGGCTTCTCCGTTTCGGTGACGCGCGTCGACGACGGTTGCAGGCATGACAAACAACCAAACGGGTTGCGAGAAGGCCCAACGGCGGGCGGCGGCCGCGCTCGCGCGCATCGACCCATTCTGTGGATCGGCCGGCCACACCGGTGCCCTACAACACCGCGACAACCGGCGTCATAATCACGCGTTTTCTTACAGACGCTCCTTCTCAACCGCCGCCCCAGTCAACTCGCCCAGGTGACCCCTTTTGACTCACCGGCGGACCTTGTGCCCCCCTTTGAAACGCAACCGTGACGATGTTCGAGGACAAAATCGCAGACACCGGTGTGACGTTCGATGACGTGTTGCTCCTGCCCGCGTACAGCGAAATCGTCCCCAGCGAAGTGGAGGTCAGTACCCGTTTGACCCCTCGAATCACGTTGCAGATCCCACTGGTTTCGTCCCCCATGGACACTGTGACCGAGGCCGAAATGGCCATTGCCCTGGCAAAAGAGGGCGGCCTGGGCATCATTCACAAGAACCTGACGGTCGCCGGTCAGACCGATGAGGTCCTGAAGGTGAAACGATCCGCCAACGGCATCATTGTGGATCCCGTGACCCTGCCCCCGGAAGAACGTGTCGGGCAAGCGGCGGAACTGATGGACCGCGCCAACGTGTCGGGTATCCCCATCGTGACACCCGACGGGAAACTCGCCGGGATTCTGACACGGCGTGATTTGCGATTCTTGGAAGACCCCGATCTACCCGTCTCAGAGGTCATGACCAAGGAAAACCTCGTGACAGCCACGGGGAATGTGAGTCTTGGGCAAGCTGAAAAGATTTTAACGGAAAAAAGGGTCGAGAAACTTCTTCTGATTGACGAAGAAAGAAAACTGACGGGATTAATCACGATCCGGGACATCGACATGATGAAACGGTTCCCTTACGCCTGCAAAGACCCGCAAGGACGCTTGCGAGTCGGTGCCGCGATCGGGGTCAGCGATTTTGAACGTGCCGAAGCGTTGATCGGGCAAGGCGTGGACCTGCTGGTTGTCGATTCGGCTCACGGACACAGTCGCAATGTGATCGAGACCGTTCGGGAGATCAAAAACAATCGAAGTTGGGACATCGATGTTGTCGCCGGGAACGTCGCGACTGCTCGGGGGGCAGCGGATCTGATCGCTGCGGGAGCGGACGCGATCAAGGTTGGCATCGGTCCTGGCTCCATTTGCACGACTCGAGTGATCAGCGGGGTGGGGGTTCCGCAGGTGACCGCGATCCTTTCGGCCGTGCAAGTTGCAAACGAACACGACGTACCCGTGATCGCTGACGGCGGAGTCCGATTCAGCGGTGACATCACCAAAGCGATTGCCGCCGGGGCAAGCGCCGTGATGATTGGCAGCCTGTTTGCCGGTCTCACGGAAAGCCCTGGCAAATTGATCCTTTACCAAGGACGCACCTTCAAGGCGTACCGCGGCATGGGATCGATGGGCGCGATGGTGAAAGGCAGCAGTGACCGTTACCGACAGAAAGGCACCGAGGCGGGCAAGTTGGTCCCCGAAGGTGTCGAAGGACGCGTGCCGTTCAAAGGTCCTTTGAGCGAGTACGCCTACCAGTTGGTCGGCGGTTTGCGAGCTGGCATGGGATACGTTGGAACACGGACGATCGACGAGCTTCGTCGTGACGCGCAATTCATTCGCGTCTCGGCGGCTACGGTGCGGGAGAACCACCCCCATGACATTGCCATCACTCAAGAAGCGCCCAACTACAGTCCCGACGTGCACTCGTCGGAGACCAACTGACGCGCATCGTCGTCCCTCGCGGACGCGCCGCCGTGTCCTCGCAGTGACCTTGCTCACCGGGGTCGTGCTGCCAGGGAAACTCTTGGCAGAGAACGCTTGGGCGACCGATTCGAATCGGGTCCAACTGCAAACCCACCCAATACAAACCAACCCGCCAAACCAACCCGTCGCCGGCCAGTGGCGGACCGTCCCTCAAACGCGGTTTCGGTCGTCCCCTGGCACGACCAACCGACAATCCGTCGTCCCCCAACGACCTGGCTGGAACCTACAGTGGCGACGCAGCCCTCTGGCCACGGACGATCAACAGAATCAGATCAGTCGCGACGCGTATCAGCGGCATTCGGCGACCGTGGTGGACGAACAGGATCCGACGCAGCTAGCGAATGCGAGCCAGCCTGCGTCCCATGATCCCGGACTACCAAATCAGCCGTTGCAACGTGCGACTTGGCTTGTTTCTCCCAGTCACCCCGATGCACCGGAGCATGCGGTGGCTCGCACCGCCGCGCAAATCGAGTTGCCAGAGGCTTCTGGATTCCCGCTACCCGAGGCGAACGCCAGCCCGCAGGCGGGTCTCCCCAACAGCGAAGCACCATCGACAGCGCCGGAGTGGTTTGAGAATCCGTTCCGCGAAGAGAGTCGGTCCGCATCCGATCCTGCGGGTTCGACACTTCCGGGAGCAGAGACCATTCCAGCGCCCGAGCCGATTCCGGATGGGACCGGTTCTCCTGCCATGCCTCAAGACACCATCCGTGGCATGTTGGACGATTCGATCGTCGATCAGCCCCGTTCCGAAGTGGAGGACTTGGCACCGCCAACGCAATCACCCGCAGACGCCGGCGCGATGGAAGCGTTGGAGGCAGCGCCTGATTCGCCATCGGACCTGGGCTTCGGCGAAATCAATCCCTTCGACCAACAGGATGGCGACCCAGGTGAAGGGGAGTCGGATGTGGGCATCGACTTCCAGGTCGGTTTGGCCGATGTCGATAGCGGCACAGGCTTAACCTGCGACGAATTTCGACGTCGCATTCAAGCGGACACGATCGACAAGCTCTCGCTCGACATCAGCCCGCCGTTCCGACCCGACATCATCGACCAGTCCGAATTTGAACGCTTGAAATCCAAGTTCGACGACGGCCAGGAATCACGCACCTGGCGTGACCTGAGTGGAAAACCGCTGGCGACGGGCCGACTGAGCGACTTGGCCTATGAGAAAGCCGTGATTCTCACCGAGTTTGGTTCCAGCGAGGAGGTTCCCTTGGATCGCCTCAGTGAACCCGATCGCATCTATATCTCAGAGAATTGGGGCCTTCCCAATGAATGCGTGTTGCCTCAAGTCGCCTACCAAGCACGCGATTGGCATCCGTTAACGATGACCTACATGGTATCCAACCTGTGCCATAAACCCTTGTATTTTGAAGAAGTCAATTTGGAACGTTATGGCCACACGGCGGGGCCTTTGGGACAACCGATCATCTCATCGGCTCACTTCTTCCTCAACATCGCGGTGTTGCCATACAAGATGGGTGTGCATAGCCCGCACGAATGCCAGTATGCCCTCGGCTACTACCGTCCCGGCAACTGCGCCCCCTGGATCATCCCTCCCGTTCCGATCAGCCTCAAGGGCGCGCTGTACCAAGCCGCGGCTGTCGCAACCACCGCCGCCTTGGTGCCCTAACCGTTGTAACCCAACCATCGATCAAAATCCGCGCAACGATCCTTCAGGATCTTGGCGGAAGTGCCATCTCGGAGGGCAAGTGAGCTCAGGTACGTCGGGCGGGTCGTAAGCTTCCAAACGGTAACGCTTACGTCCCATCAAGGCATTCTCAGTGATCCACTCGCGCCCATCCGACCCGTTTCGAACGCTGGGTTGTAAACAGTTTGCTCTCACAATCGTCGTGGCATTGGGCGTCACGGGATGCTCAGGTGAACGCGGAGTGAACGACCTCGATCCGGCGACCCCCGTGTCTCTCGCGTCCGCCACAGTGGACACGATGTCGCGTGACCTCGCTCCGAAGCTGCCACCCGTCGTCGGGCAATGGCCGCCGCGAGTGGGGGCGTTCTATCCGGACTTGAACCTGATGGATCAGCAGGGGGAACCGTTTCAACTGAGTAGCCTAGCCGGAAAAGTGATCCTGCTTGAATTGGCCGCGATTCCTTGCAAGGGCTGCCAAGCATTTGCCGGCGCAAACCGACGTGGCGGCTACGCGGGGATCGCCGTGCAACCAGGACTCGATTCGATCCACGAGTATGCAAAACGATTCGGCGGCGTGGATATTCAGAATCAACACAATGTCGCCTTTGTACAGTTGCTGCTCTACGGCAAGTCCATGCGACATCCAACACAGCAAGAAGTCACAGGCTGGGCGCGCCATTTCGGGATGGATCGCAACCGGAATCTGGTTGTCCTCCGCGGCGACCCCTCGATGGTCAACCGAGCGTCCTATGACCGAATCCCCGGCTTCCACTTGATCGATCGTGACTTCGTCTTGCGATACGACAGCTGCGGTCATCAGCCGCAACATGATCTCTATTACCAGCTATTACCGGCGCTCGGTCACCTAGCTCGTCAACGATAGCCATTGCCGGCAAACGGTGCCATTTTTCAACGCGTCGTGAATCGAAAGATGGTCTGCGTTTGGTGGGTTTCGCCTGGCTTCAAAATCGTCGATGGGAAATCGGGCTGATTGGGACTGTCAGGGTAATGCTGCGTTTCCAAGCAGAAGCCACCGCGATGCACATACGTCTTTCCGGACTTCCCTTTCAAACGTCCATCTAGGAAGTTGCCGCAATAGAACTGAATGCCGGGTTCCGTGGTGTGGATCTCCATCACACGACCCGATGTTGGTTCATGAACGGACGCGGCCAAAGTGAGCTGCCCAACAGCAGGCTTGTCCAGCACCCAGTTGTGATCAAAGCCCAAGCCGTATTCCAGTTGTTGGTGGTCCCGTCCAATGTCTTGCCCGATGGCTTTCGCCGAAGTGAAATCAAAGGGGGTCCCTGTTACTGGCGCCAACTCACCCGTCGGAATCAAGCCAGAATCCACGGGTGTGTACCGACTGGCATTGAGCATCAGTTCATGATCCAAGATCGTGCCCTCACCTTCTCCCTTGAGGTTGAAGTACGTGTGCTGGGTCACATTGACCGGTGTGGCCTTGTCGGTCGTCGCGTGGTAGTCGACCACGATCTCATTCTTGTCCGTGAGCGTGTATGACACGGAGAGCTGCAGGTTTCCGGGATAACCCTCTTCCTTGTCCTTGGCCAAATAGCTTAGCTGGATCTGGTTACTGGCTTGATCGTATTCGGCATCCCAAACGACCTTGTCAAAGCCGATCACGCCTCCGTGCAGATGGTTCTCGCCGTTGTTGGTGGCGAGCGAATAGGTCTCTCCATCCAATTGGAAGCTGCCTTTGGCAATCCGGTTCCCGTAGCGACCGACGATCGCACCAAAGTAGGGTTTGTCGACGGCATTGATGTAGTCTTCCACGCGCGAGTAGCCGAGGGCCACGTCGGCGAGGTTCCCGTCGCGATCCGGGACGAGGATGGACGTGATGATGGCCCCATAATTTGTCACGTCGACCTGCATCCCGGAATCGTTCTTCAAGGTGTAAAGCCGAATCGAATCAAAATCTTGGACCTGAGCCGCCGTGAATCGGGTCGTCAACCAAGAAGAAGCAAGACTGGCAAACAGAATCAAAGCAAGTCGCATCATCGTGAGGGGAATCCAGTGAGAGAACGAGAACGGGTTGCAAAACGAGTTTCAGACCCTTGCCGCACCAGTCGGCATGAGCCGCTGGCATCAACCATGAGCTCTTAACCTCCCCTGTGGGGAGGTCGGACGCAAAAGCGGCCGGGTGGGGCGACGCGAACGGAAACGTTTCGGGCGGAGCGAAAGACTGAGTTTCGCTACCCGAGAACCAAGCTGCGACCGAGTACGTGAGGTGATCATCTGCCAAGCCTAGTGACGCTGTCTGTCCAAACAAGGAGATGGAGAATGCAAGGCTCTGAGATATTTTGTCTTGACGGCTCAGGGGCGTCGAGAATCGCCACCGGCACGGGATCATAGCTCCTGCAGAGCCACGCCGCCCGTTTCGCGCGCCAATCGCATCAGGTCTTCATTGCGTTCTTCCACAATGAAGACATGCAGCATGATGTGTTTCAGCTCCTTGGCGGTCACGTTGATGCCGTGATCGCCGTCCGTCACGATAATCAGCTCAGGGGTTTCGGTGCCCAGTTCGCCGACCGCCTCGCGGATCCGCTTGATCCCCTCGCGAAGAGCAAGGTTGATATCGGTATCGTCTCCGACAAAGAAACTTCGCTGTAACCGCGAGATCTCATCGCGGGCATCCGAGGCATCGTCGATACGAATCTCTTCGTGCACCACGCTGTCAAAAAAGCTGTAGCCCAGGGTCGCCTCGCGACGCGCGACCGCCCGCAGTCGATTCAGCAAGATCGCAAGCAGCTTGTAGATGCGTTCCCCCTGTTGCATCGACTTCGAACGATCGAGCATGGCATAGAACAATTGTTTCTTGTCGCTGCGCTTGATCTTCTCGCGGACCATCAAGCTCTTCGTCGCCAATCGATACCGGAAGTATTTCGGTGATGCGACCTTCAGTGCCCAACTTGCCGGTGCCAAACGCGGCAGTTCCCCGAACGACTCCATGACCCGCATTCGCGTTTGGTCCCCGTCGGGCGCGGGAATCATCTTCTTTTCGAATCTGGGCTGGAACGCGACGTACTCTTTTGCGATTCGCGAAACACGCATCAAGGCTTCTAGGCTGGGTTCTGCCAGTAAGCGGGAGGCAACATCCAATCGTCGCACGGACAGTGGAAAGGTTTGCTTCTGCTCTTGTTGACGCTTGCGCCCGCCAAAGCAAGCCGAGAATAGCGACGCGATTCGACCTCGGGTTTCAATCGTCTCCGTCAATTCGATGGCAACCATGCCCCGTTCTTCAGCCATGCGTTCGGGGTCCAGCTTCTCTGTGGGCACGATCATCAGCTCTTCCGGCAGGGCCTCCAAAAGATCCACCTCGTCGTGGTCGAGACCTTCCACTTGCTCCAGCGCCCAGTTGATCTGGGTCGCAATCGTTGGGGCGGGAAGGCCCTCCGCCAAAGAACGTTTCGCCGTCGTGATGATCGCCACGTTGGCCAGGGCGCGATCAATGTCCGTTCGCCCGCGAACCCAATCGAACTCCACTTCTCTGAGACACTTGGCAAGTTCCAGGTACAACGGGGCATCGCGGATGGAGCGATGGGTGTAGCCGTCTACCCAGCGACCAATGGCCCACATCCGCATTTGATACGTCAACCGAACGCGACGCCGGATCTCGGTCGACGTGGCCAGAGTTCCATCATCAATGAGATGAACCGCGTCCCAAATGACCGGAACATCGATGTGCGACATGCCGATCTCATCCAACTGGTGGATCACCTCGGAGACGTTGATCTGCTCCCGGCGTTCACTGGTCTCCGGATAGGAAACATGCGCGTGATAACGGAGGAAATCCCGGTAGCGTCGCGCAGTCGGGCGATTCATCGTCCCGCTTCCAGTTCCGCCGACACTTCGTCCACCCGTTTCTCGGTGTGTTGCTTCCATGCCTTTAGCCTGGGATCGCTCAGGTCCATCATTGCCAACTCGTGTTTGAGACGGTCCATGCCGCTCATCAAATCCAACATGGCATTGATGGCATCATCATTGACGTCGGCACGCGCTTCTTCATCAAGCTCCTTTGCCGATTCGAACACCGCGTTGATCTCATCCATCCGGCCGCGCATCTGCTCCGCTCGTTCATCGATGTCGCTCAGCAGGACCTCCACGCCTCCTTCCAGCAGTGCGGAACGGATCAGCTCTTCCACGTTGCGTTTGTACGACTGCATTCCTTGGACATTACGTATCGTCAGGATGTCTTCCACGATCATCTTCTTGCGACCATGACGCCCAACGCTGTTGGCGGCAAGCCTCAGACCGCCCAAAGCGATCCGCGGTGACACCTGAAAGCCGTCCTCCCGATCATCGTTCAGGTTGGCCAGCACATGTGCGTAGATGCGATGCAGCTTGCGCCGGTCCGAATTCGCATCGGGAAAGGCGCGTTGGAAGAGCTTCTCATAATCACTCTGCTGATAAGACGGCCACCGGACCTCCAACTGCAAGGCGAATCGCTCGAGCAACGCTTTGACCGCGTCACTGTCCTTCGCGTACTGGCGAGGATCTTTGTTGGTGCACGCGATGATCAGTCTGGAACGCAGCGGCACCGCTTGGCTCCCGTTCATGAAAACGCGTCTTGTCAGCACGTCCTTCAACGGAAGCAGTGCCTGCGATGACGCGTCGAGGATCTCTTCCAAGATGACGACCTCGTACGGCAGGAACGAACGCTCGGTGTCATACTCCAAGCATTCGTCCAGCTTCGCGATGTTCGGACCGCCCCAAAGGCGGTCCTCACTCATCCCCTCGCCAAATGACTGCAAAAAGATGTCTTCCTCGTCATAACCAAGGGCACGCAAGGTCTGCATCACCATGTCCGACTTGCCGTGGCCGCCGGGTCCCCACAGCAGCAGGTTGCATGGTTGTAAGCAGGCATGTGTCAACGCCAACGCGATCTCACGACAATGAACAAAGCGTTCCCGAAGCGTCTTGGAAACGAGGGAGGGGATCTTCTCCCTGGACAGACGCAGGCCCGGACGATCATCGACAAAGTCATTCGCCTCCAAATCGATCGCAAAGTCGTCGTCTTTGGGAAGCAACTTGTGAATCTTGCTTTGCAGGTCAGCCGTGTACGATTGCATGCCCTGAACGAAACGAATCGACTCGAAACACTCCCTTGTGACTCGCAGGCGACCTCGGATTCGGGCCGCGTCTTTCACGATCCGATGCGCTTGAATCGCCATGCGAGGCGATATGACAAACGACTTGGATTCATTCAAACCGGCAATGACTTTCGAGAGTTGTGTCTGCAACTCCATTCCACCCAGGCTCTCACCGGGTGCGATCTTCGCAAACATCTCGCGATAGTGCTTCGCTTCATATCCGGGCCACGTGACCTCTCGCTGCAACAAGAACCGCTCCAGCAGCGCCCCCACGGCGTCGCTTCCCTCGGCGAATTCGCGCGGGTCCTTGTTGGTACAAGCGATGATGACCTTGGCGTTGAGCCGTACCGTTTCGGGCCCGTTCATGAAGATCCGTCGCGTTAGCACGTCCTTCAGCGGCAACAAGGCCTGCGCGGGTGCATCAAAAAGTTCTTCGAAGATGACGACTTGGTACCGTTTCGCCAGGAAGGATCGCTCGGTGTCGTAGCGCAAGCACTCATCCAGCGAAGACATGTCCGGACCACCCCAAAGCCGGTCTTCACTCATGCCCTCGCCGAACGATTGAACGAAGACGGATTCTTCTGGGATTCCCAGCGCTTCCACGGCGGCCATGACCATCTCGGACTTGCCGTGGCCACCCTTGCCCCAGAGCAAGACATTGCACGGCTCATAGAAGGCCGCCGACAAGATGTCGGCCACGTCATCGCAAAAAACGAACCGATCCCGAAGACGCTCCCGAATCCGGGGCAGCATCTCTGACCGCGGCACCGGCGGCCACACGGACGGCGTCGCAGGTCGCGGGTGATCGGCGTGGCGGGACGTCATCGTGCGAGAATCTTCTGACGGAGGTGAGTTTGCACGCGGATTCACGGTCGACCAGTCATCATTTCCGGCTGAAAACGCCTGACGGCGAACAAATCATTGCCAACGGGGCATCCTTCGCCCTAACATAACGCTCTCAGGCGTTTCGATCCGCACGGAGTATGTGCGACCCAAGCCCGTCCCCCTTCCCTGGAACCTCGTATGTCCACGACCTTGCCCGAAATCGCTCCGCCCACCGTCCAACACACGCAGTGCTTCATCGACGGCCAATGGCGTGATGCTGCGAGCGGAAAGACCTTTGCGACGATCAACCCGGCCACGGAAGAGGAAATCTGCCAGGTGGCCGAAGGCGACAAGGCCGACATCGATGCGGCGGTTGCCGCCGCGCGTCGTGCCTTTACCTCGGGACCGTGGTCCACCATGGATGCACGCGATCGTGGACGCCTGCTGATGAAGTTGGCCGATCGCATTGAGGCCGAGATCGATGAATTGGCCGCACTGGAAACACTCGACAACGGCAAACCCATCAGTGAATCTCGACGCGGGGACCTGCCTTTGGTCGTCGACGTGCTGCGTTACTACGCGGGTTACGCCGACAAGATTCAAGGTGAAACCGTTCCCATTCGTGGCAACTACCTCTGCTACACGCGCAAGGAGCCCACCGGGGTCGTGGGCCAAATCATCCCATGGAACTTCCCCATGTTGATGGTGGCTTGGAAATGGGGGCCGGCGCTCGCCGCTGGCTGCACGATTGTGATGAAACCTGCCGAGCAGACCCCGCTGACTTGCCTGCGGATGGTTCAACTGGCCAAGGAGGTGGGCTTCCCGGATGGCGTGATCAACGTTGTCCCCGGGCTCGGGCCGACCGCTGGGGGCGCGTTGGTGGATCATCCCGATGTCGACAAAATCGCGTTCACGGGAGAGCACCGTACCGCCCAAGTGATCATGAAGAACTCGGCACAGTCACTCAAGCGTCTCACGTTCGAACTCGGTGGCAAGAGCCCCAATGTGATCTTTGACGATGCGAACCTGGACGCGGCGGTTCAAGGTGCCTACGTCGGTCTTTATCTGAACCAAGGCCAATGCTGCTGTGCCGGAAGCCGCGTGTTTGTTCACGACTCCGTCCACGAAGCTTTCATCGAAAAGTTGGTTGACCTGACATCACAGCGGAAGGTGGGCAACCCGTTCGACGAGAACACGCAACAAGGACCTCAGATCGACCAGGCCCAGTTCGACAAGATCATGAGCTACATCGAGAAAGGCCACGAGCAGGGCGCCGCCTGTGTGTCCGGCGGCAATCGTGTCGGTGATCGCGGCTACTTCATCGAGCCGACTGTGTTCACGTCGGTGAAAGACGACATGGACATCGCCCGTGACGAGATCTTCGGCCCCGTCATGAGTGTGCTCAGTTTCTCAGATGAAGATGACATCCTTGGGCGTGCCAACGACACGATGTATGGCCTCGCAGCGGCGGTGTGGACGCAGGACATTCAGAAAGCGCACCGCTTTGCGGCAAAGGTGCGTGCGGGAACCGTTTGGGTGAACTGCTACGACGTGTTTGACGCCGCGGCACCCTTCGGTGGATTCAAGATCAGCGGCCAGGGCCGCGAGTTGGGTACCGAAGGCCTCAAACCCTATCTTGAGAACAAAACGGTCACGGTTGCTCTCTAGCATTCCCAAGACCGGCGCCCCATCGCTTGCGAGCCAAGAACAGGCTCGCATGCAAGCGCAGCTCCCATTCGCAGAGACCGCTGCGCTTCACGCCGATGTCCTTCTACCTTCAACCTTCGACCTTTCCACCTCCGTCTCTATTTCCCCGCGTACCACACCCCCCGACGCCACTGATGGTGTCGCAATCGGTCTAGCACGTCGCTGCTCAAATCGGGCAGCCCCGCGGTCGCCAGATTGGCTTGCACTTGGGCGACCGTACGCATCCCAACAATCACACTGCTCACGGCGGAGGGTGCTGCCGCAAACTTGATCGCAACATCGCCCAACGTGTGCGAGTCGTTCAAGCCCAAGTCGGCGAGGTCGTGTTGGATCGCGTCAACGCGATCGAGCGTGCGTGGCAACCGATCCCCGGCGAAGTAATGCTGGCGATAATCGGTTTCGTCGAATGCGTGGTCGCGCGACCACTTGCCGGTCAGTGCGCCTTCGTCCAATGAAACACGCACCAGCACGCCCGTGCCGGTTTCTTCCGCGACCGGCAAGAGTTGGGCTGCGGGTTCTTGTTCGAAGAGGTTGAAGACCACCTGCACGACATCCACCAGTCCGTCGCGCATCAACTGGATGACGCAGTTCTGATCCTGCTCCGGTGTGCAGATTCCCACGCGACGGATTTTCCCCTCTTGGCAGAGACGTTGTAGGATTAACAACGGCTGTGGATCGTCATTCCAGGCCCGCGTCCAAGAGTGCAACTGAAGGAGATCCAGGGTCTCGACGCCCAGCGACCGGAGGCGCTTTTCCACGTTGTCGCGCAGATAGGAAGCGCTGTAACGGTCTTGCCACCGGCAGTAGGGGCTCGGCGGCCAAGGGCCTTCCGCCGGTGGCGACTTGGTGGCCAGACAAATCGAGTCGCGTTGGTCCGGGGACAACTGATGCATGACTTCCGCGATCACAGACTCGCTGCGGCCATCCCCATATCCCGGGGCCGTGTCGATCAACGTGACCCCTTGATCGATTGCCAGTCGTAAGGCCTCGACGGAATCCGCATCCGATTGCGGTCCCCACTGTCCACCCAAAGCCCAGCTTCCGAAGCCTATTTCCGAAACTTGCAAGCCGTCGCGGCCCAACGAGTTTGAACGCATGATTGCTGGCGCCTCTGCAAGCGAGACCAATGAGGATGGGGCTGACCGGAAACTCGAGTTTCACGCCTCCGCGAGCCGATCCCAGGCGGACTCCATGGAGCAACAGCCCGATCGATCGGAGAACACGTTAAGCCATACCGGTTGTTAGGCCGGTTCCAAGGGAGGATCCGTCTTTTAACGCCTTTCGTCAATCTGGTCATCGATCGTTTCATGTCAGATTCCCGTGAATCCGAACGACATTAGGACGCAGCGGTATTGGTCAGACTGCGAACGCGTGCTGAGCACGCAACGGACCAACCCTGCCGATGAGTCTGCGGTCGCAATGGATGAGGTCCGCAGAGCATTCGAGCCCCAACAGGTGACCCGGTGCCGAAGTTTCCCACGATTCCACAGATGACGGTGGTCGTGCCGTACCAAGGATGTGCGGAGTCCTTTGACGACACGCTTGCAAGCGTGCTCCAGCATCGGCCCGGCGATTGTGAGGTCGTCGTGACCCATGATGGCGGCTATCAAGATCCGTACGCTCTCCATGATGAGGTTCGTTTCATCGTTGCTGATAGTGATGATTGGATGGATCAGCTCCGTGCGGGTGCCAAAGCGGCACGCGGACGCTTCGTGCACATTCTTAGTGACGGGTGTCGCGCCACGGAGAATTGGATTCACGCAGCTCTCGGCGTCTTCGAAGATGGTGACATCGCGTTCGCGTCGCCCGTCGTCTGTTGTCCCCGAGACCGTCATCCCATTCACACCGGTTGGGCGAGCGGGGTGGGCACCGCCTGTGAACCGAAGAGGATGACCACGAGTTACGCCGGGGATCGCATCGCGGGCGTTTTTCTCGATGCGTCTTTTTGGCGACGCGATGTGTTGCGAACGACGCTGCGATCATTCGGCGGCACCGACGCGCTGGAGGGTTCGCTGGTCGTTTCACAAACCATCACCTCAGCAGGTGGAAAGATGGGCATCGCTGAGGACAGCCGCGTCCTCAGTGGGGTTAGTGAATCGCAACTCTATCAGCGAACCCACGCCAATCAGCGCCACACACAGGCCTTAATCGATCACTTTCACGGTGGCGGTTGGGTCGCGTCCTTGATCCGGGGCATGAACTCCGTATTCACCGGCCATCTCAACGTCGCCTTCCAGCGGGCAACAGCGCCGCTCGCCTATCGCTGGGCCGATCAGGTGATTGCTGCGGTCGAAACTCCGCAAACGGACTGTCCCGCAACAACCCTAGATGCCAAGACGCGACTTCACGCGGCGAAAACGACGGTCCGTCGCGCCGCTTGAGCACGATCGCAAACCGCTTGGCGAGTTTTCAACGATCGCGGGCCTGTTGGGCAAGAAATCGTTGATGCAACTCTTGTCGTTTGGCGGCATCATTCACGGAGCGATCGTCTTGCTCCCGGACATGGCTTTCCAAATTGAAGAGCTGCCAGTCCGCCTCCGTGCTCGGCGTCTTCTTCCCGTAGCTCACAATCTTCCAGTCTTGATGCCGCAAAGCCCAGCGATTTTTCTTGCGATGCCACGTCCAGTACAGATCGCGCTCCGGGATTGACTGACCTTCCAGCAAATGCGGTCGCAAGTTGATCCCATCGATGCCGCTTGGCACATCGCCTACACCGGCAATGGCAGCCAATGTTGGAAACCAATCGATGATA
Source organism: Planctomycetota bacterium (assembly GCA_039189905.1). Taxonomy (GTDB): domain Bacteria; phylum Planctomycetota; class Planctomycetia; order Pirellulales; family Pirellulaceae; genus Rhodopirellula. The sequence goes on along the minus strand of JBCCYK010000072.1, from coordinate 649 downwards.
TGCATGGGACTCGATCTCGTTCCCGCCTGCAATCGCGCTGGCCAATTCGCAAAGGCAGGAACACGAATTCCGCCTTCCCAAACATCCAGTTTCTTACCACGGAATGGAAGTGGCTGGTTGAAGTCCGTCAGCTTGAGGTCATCCGGGTACGCATTGCCACTCCAAGATCCCTGCGGACCATTGTCAGACGAAAAGAGGATGAGGGTGTTTTCACGCGTACCACGACGATGCAGGGCAGCGACAATCTGACCCACGGCATCATCCAGGTGATGCACCGCAGCGAGCAGCAAACGTTTCTCAGCATCCGATTCTTGCTGAATCAGCCCGTCCGGATCGTTAAACCACCTGATCCGATCTTCATCCAACCACCGCTGTTCGTTCTTGGGGTCTCTTTGCGTTGGACGGTTCACAAATGGGCCGCGTTCATCCAGCGGTGTGTGGACCGAATGGAAAGGCACATACAAGAAAAACGGTCGACCATCAGACTCCTCAATGACGCGAATCGCCTCTCGGGTGACCAAGTCGGTTGCGTGAACACCATTCTCTCCTCCGTCGATGATCTGGTGATCTCGATGCCACGTGTGCTCGTGCGGTCCGGACCGGTAACGATGGTCGTACATGCCGACAGCGCCGGCGAGCGAACCGTAGC
>JBCCYK010000071.1:0-26128 GCA_039189905.1 Planctomycetota bacterium | reverse complement strand
CCTGGGTAACCACCCTCATCGAAGCGTCGGAGGTGGTTTCGGCCCTCAGCATGGAAGGCGTGGACAGGTGGGACACGAACGCCAGTCCAGCCAACAAAGTGACGCAAAAACGCGATCGCACTGGCAAGAGACAAACGGCTGGCGACGTGACGGTCGTCAAAGACATCAACATGGCACTCGACGGAGGGTCGGAGGTTGGAAAAGGCGGCGTGAGGACCCCTAACGCCGCGGAATTGAGCGGAATCAGGCCATCTCACAGCCAATCAGTCTATTTGTCATCCGTCGGGATACCACCGAAAAAAGGCGTCCGCAGCCTTCTCCCAGTCCAATTAGGCCGATTTTGAGGTGTTGCAAAATGCTACAGGTGTTTCAAAAGGCCACATCTATCCGAAGCAATTCGCTGGTCGACGGATGACGTTGGCCAGGCGTTGCGAATCACGTGCCAAGAGGCTTGTGAGCCAATGGTTTCCTGCGACGCGGGCCACTCGCGAACGACATTGCCGCGTCCGGTTCGGGTCGCACCTACCGGCTTTCGTAGCCGGTGACTAGATTACCCGGGATGAACAAGCTATTCGATTTGTCAGACGACACGGCGGTGGTCATTGGAGGCACCGGCGAACTGGGCGGGCACATGGCAGAGGCCCTTGCGGCGGCCGGTGCTAAGGTCGCTGTGTTGGGGCGGAATCCCGAACGTGGCGAAGCCCGTGCCCAATCCATCCAGGATGCCGGTGGATCCGCCAAGTTTTTTGCGGCCGATGGATTGAAGGCTGACTCGCTGGCGGCAGCTCGCGATGCCATCACCACGTGGTCCGCTACGCCGACGATTCTCGTCAACGCGGCGGGCGGGAATCATCCCGACGCGACAATCCCGCCGGGTGGCGACTTCTGCCAGCTCCCGCTCGAAGCTTGGGGCACGGTTTTTGACTTGAATCTGGTCGGGGGCGCGCTCCTGCCGAGTCAAGTGTTTGCACCTGCCATGATCGAGGCGGGGGTCGGCAGCATCATCAACATCGCGTCGATGTCCGGCATCATCCCGCTGTCGCGCGTGGTGGCCTATTCCGCGGCGAAGGCGGCAGTGATCAATCTGACGCTTTGGCTGTCACGCGAATGGGCGACCACCGGTGTGCGTGTGAACGCGATCAGCCCCGGTTTCTTCCCCGCGGAGCAGAACCGCAAGCTGCTCTACAACGAGGACGGCAGCTACACCGAGCGGGGTGGTCAGATCATTTCGCACACGCCGATGGAACGCTTTGGCAATCCTGAGGAGTTAGCCGGAGCCGTGACTTGGCTGGCGTCGCGTCGGGCCGCATCGTTCGTCACGGGGCAGAACATCGCGGTCGACGGCGGTTTTGCATCCGTCACCATCTGACGGGCTTTCACGACCTTGTCGTCACTTTCTTTTCCATCTCCGTCCGTTCCCCTTCGTTCCAATCATTCCCAATGCTCGAACTTCGAAGTGATGCCAAGTACGCCCTGATCATTCCGACCAGCATGGGTGTCCGTTTGACGCCTGCCGATCATCAGCCGTTTCACTGCAGCGACACTTTCAAGATGCAGGGGACCAGTGCCGAGTCCAACGTGGGCAGCATTTCGTCGTTCCTGGGTCTGCCCGTGAAGATCCTCACGGCGTTCGTGAAAGACAGTCCGGTTGCTCGCTTCATCAAAGACGACCTCGCGCGTCGCCACATGGATTTTGAAGGCCCCGAGTTCACCCAGGACACCCCGTGGGGTGTGCGGCACCAGATCAATATGGCCGACAGTGGATGGGGGTCTCGCGGGCCGCGTGTCCAAAACGATCGCGCGGGGGAAGTCGGTCGATTGTTGAACGTGAAGGACTTTGAACTGGATCGCATCTTTGGTGACGAGGGCGCGAAGATCGTCCACATGTCGGGTCTGATCGCGGCCTTGTCAGAAGAGACCAGCGAGTTCTGTCTGGAGATCGCACGGGTTGCGAAGAAGCATGGCGCACGCATCTCTTTCGACCTCAATCACCGGGCCTCGTTCTGGGCCGGGCGTGAGGCGAAGCTTGCGGAGCAGTTCAAGGAGATCGCGGGGCTATCGGATATCTTGATCGGTAATGAAGAGGACTTTCAGCTGTGTCTGGGCGTCAAAGGACCCGAGGCAGGAGGAAAAGACATAGCCGCCAAGATCGATGGTTTCAAAGGGATGATCGAAAACGTCAAGAAGGAGTATTCCGGCGCATCCTTGTTCGCCACCACGCTGCGAGAGGTTGAAAGCGCCAACTTGCACAAGTGGGGCGCGATTGTTTCGCAAGGCTCGGATTACTGCGTGATCGAGCCGCGTGAAATCGGTGTCTACGATCGCATCGGTGGTGGGGATGGTTTTGTTGGCGGACTGCTTTACGGCGTGCTCAACGGTTGGGATGCCGAGCGCAGTTCCCAGTTCGGATGGGCCACGGGAGCTCTGACCGCAACACTCAACACGGATTACGGACAACCGGTTGATGAAGATCAGGTTTGGAGCATCTGGGGTGGCAATGCACGGGTGAAACGATAACGCTTTGTTTCAGCTCACAATGAGAGTTCCCTTGATGGGCCGATTGGCGCTGCCCGCAGTTTTCGCGGTTGGAACGCCGGCTAACCCGGGTAGTTCATCAGCCGCAGAGCGTTAGCTCACGGTTCTGCCGACACACTGAAATTCGCGTGGTAACCGGTCGCTAACGCGATCCGGCTGATAGGCCATAGCTTGGCCATTCGTTTCTGACCTTTTGTAGCATCGCCGAACCTCAACTTGAGGTTACGCAATGCACTATGCTGGTGCCCCCGAAAGCTTGCGAGTTGTTTTGCCGTCTTGTTTGCCGCGCAAGGCCCGCGAGTTGGTTTCCACCCGTGATCGAGAGTGATCCGCTATGCACTCGTTGGGCTTTGTTTCGGCCATTCTTCCCGACCTCGATCTGGATGAGGTCTTTGACGTTGCGGTCGCCTATGACTACGACTGCATCGAGGTCATGTGTTGGCCGCTTGGGAAGGCTCAGCGACGTTATGCCGGTGTGACGCATCTCGATTGTGCTTCGCTCGATGATGCGAAGGTGGCGTCGATTCGCGAACGCGTGAAACGCACGGGCGTGCAGATCAGTTCTCTCGGCTACTATCCCAATCCGCTCTCGTCTGACACGGACGAGGCGAAGACAGCCGTCGACCATTTGCGTTTGGTGATGGAAGCATCAGCGCGTCTGGGGATTCATCGGATCACAACGTTCGTTGGCCGCGATTGGACGCGAAGTGTCGACGACAACTGGCCCCGCTTCTTGGATACCTGGGGCCCCTTATTGGACCACGCCGATTCTCTGGATGTCGCTGTGGGCATCGAAAACTGCCCGATGTTGTTTACGGCGGACGAGTGGCCCGGCGGTAAGAATCTGGCCTGCAGCCCTGTCATTTGGCGGCGGATGTTCGATGCCTTTCCCAGTGCACGTTTTGGCTTGAATTACGATCCGTCACACCTCGCATGGATGCAGATGGACCCGGTTGAGCCCTTGGTGGAGTTCGCCAGCCGGCTTCATCACGTGCATGCGAAGGATGTCCGTGTCGACCGTCAGAAGCTCAACGAAAATGGTGTGCTGGCGTTTCCCAATGACTACCACTGCCCGAAGTTGCCTGGCATGGGAGAGGTTGACTGGGGACGCTTCTTTTCTGTTCTGACCGATGTCGGTTACACAGGGCCCGTTTGTGTGGAAGTCGAAGATCGCGCCTACGAAGGATGCCTTGAGCATCGCAAACTCGCGCTCGCCCAGAGTGCAAGCTACTTGCGCCAGTTCATCCCCAAACCGCTGCGCGCGTGACTTCGAATGGGCCATGTCGGGGAGCCTGTCAGCCGAATCGCGTTAGAGACCGGTTACCACGCGATTGACATTGTGTACGCAGAAACGAGAGCGTCCAGGTTAGCAAGCCAGGCAAAAACCCTCGGTCACGCTGAAAATCGTACTCGTACCTCGTACTCAGCGAAGCGGTACTCGTACTCGAGACAGCAACGAGTCGAGTAGGAGTACGAGTACCGCCACTCCACGGCTGAGTACGAGAACGATTTCCCTTTCCATTCCCGTGACAACGTCCCGATGGGTTACGTCCTAAGCTGGACGATCTCTAACGCGATTCGGCTGATGCGATACCTGGGCTAACACAGCTTGCGATGCTTAGTTGAGCTGTTCTGGCCCGGTTGTTCCTTCCAGGTGCTTTTGCAGGTAACCCGCGCGTTGAACGTTGCGGTCACTGGTGGTCAGCAGGCGGCCAAGGAGCTTTTGCAGGTGAGCCGGTTGTGTGTGAATGAAAAGCTTGTTGATCGTTGAGACCATGACATTGTCGATCAGACCGAGATTCACACCCATACGAACTTTCGAAAGGTAGTGCATGGTCTCTTCGCTCGTGATCTTCCTTGCATTGCAGAGGATGCCGAGGGCGCGGGACACATCATCATGTAAGTCTTGCTCCCCTTTCTGAACCAGAAAATCACGAGCCTTTCGTTCGTACTCGATGATTCGCGGGACGACTTCCTCACCGACCAATTTGACCAGGTCTTCTTCGGTGTGGCCGAGCGTTACCTGGTTGCTTACCTGATAGAAATCGCCCGTGTACTGCGAGCCTTCGCCGTACAGGCCGCGAACGGTCACGTTGATGCGCTGCATGCTCCGGAAGACCTTCTCGATCTGTTGTGTCACCACCAAGCCTGGAAGATGCAGCATGACGCTCACCCGAAGGCCCGTCCCCACGTTGGTTGGGCACGCGGTCAGGTAACCGAATCTGCGGTGAAACGAGAACAGCATCTCGCTTTCCAGGGCGTCATCGATGCGATCGATTTGCTGCCACGCCGACACCAGATCAAGGCCGGAATGCATGACTTGAATTCGAAGGTGGTCTTCCTCGTTGACCATCACCGAGTATTGCTCCGCGGGATCGATGGCGACGCCGCGGCTGCCTTCGGATTCGGCGATCTCACGGCTGATCAGTTGTCGCTCGACCAGAAACAGGCGGTCGATCTCCGAATGTTCTGCGATATCGACGTTGTGGATGTCATCCCAATCCGGGAGCGACTCGAGTCGCGAACGGACGACGCGTTCGATCTGTCGGCGGGCTTCCTCGCTGCATTTTCGAATGAACGGGAAGTCGGCCAGATTGCGAGCTAAACGGATGCGACTGCTGATGACGATATCCGATTCAGGGCCCGTGCCTCGCAGCCATTCACCGCAGGACGAGGCAAGCGACGCCAGGTCGATTGCTTCCTTCACGAATCGCCCTCCTGGATGTCTTGGATCTGATCGCGGATTTCAGATGCCCGCTCGTAGTCCTCACGCGACACGGCGTCATCCATTTCCTTTCGCAATCGGATCAGCTCGCCTTCCGCCTCGACAACACCGGCCCCGCGTCGCGGTCGTTTGCCGACGTGCTCCAATGAATCGTGAATGTTCATCAGCAAAGGGGCGAGGTCGGATTCAAAATGGGTGTAATCCATCGGGCATCCCAACCGGCCTGAATTGCGAAATTCGAAGAAAGTGATGCCACAAACCGGACATTCTTTCTGATCGAGTTCCGCCAACTCTTCCTTGGTCTGCCCCAGTTGCAACTGCTTGGACAACGCGCCGGCAACGGAGGCGATGGGTGAAGACTCGTTTTTCTGCAGCATGGACCGCGCACACTGTTCACACAGGTGAAGAACCTGCGGACCATCATCCCCGGTCAATTCCGTGATGTGAAACGTCGCCGGCTTTTCGCAGTACAGACACTTCATGAGGGGTTTCGTCTGGAAGGGGGCGGGGCGCGGTGCTCGGGAACCGCCGAGACCCGAACCCCGGGGATTCTATCGCTGCCCTTGGGGGTGTCAACGCAGAGCCCGGTACCGGGCGGGCTCCATGATCGTTGGACGCTCCCCCCGAGATCCATCTTGAGCCCCGATCCATTTCGCGCCCCTGAGATTCCTTTCGTGGACGAGAAACGCACTGGCACCGCGAACACCTCTGCCCCCGTTAGCGTCTAAGGTCGGTGCTAGGCATCGTCTTGTCGAAACCCCACACTGTGGGGCAGCAGCTGGAACGCAACTGACACGCGAGTTGTTCGCGGGCATCGCTGGGCACGGTTGAGCGTTGTCAATGAAGGTCGATCCGCGTGCCGTTTGAGTCCCCATCCTCCTCGTCAGCGTTTGCTGCCCCATGCACCAACCCGCGTCTGACCATTTCGCATCGCTCGCGCGGCAACATGATTTTGTTCCGGTTTACCGCCGACTGTTGGGTGACACGCTGACGCCCGTAACGGCATTCATGAAGTTGGACGACGGCGGTCCGGGCTTCTTGATCGAAAGCGTGATCGGCGGTGAGAAGGTGGGTCGCTACAGCTTTCTGGGGACGGGGCCCTTGGGTCGATTTTCGGCCCGTGGTCACGAAGTCACGGTCGAGGGCATCGCCGCAAAGGGAGCCGCGACGACCTCAACGGTCGAGGATCCACTCGATGCGTTTCGATCTCATTTTCGGGATCGAACGGCAACGCTCGAGGGGCTGCCTCCGTTCATTGGGGGGGCGATTGGCTACGCGGCTTATGACGTGGTGCGTTACGTGGAGTCGCTGCCCAACGCACCGACCGATGATCGTGGATTGCCCGACTTGGACTTCGCGTTCTATCACACGCTGTGCGTTTTTGATCACGTGGACAAAACGATCGCGGTGATTCATTTGGTGGATTGTCGCGAAATCGATGATGCCACCGGGGACTCTCAAATCGCAGCGCGACGTGAGGCGGGGTGTCGCCACGTCGATGCCACCGTGGATCAACTCTCCCGCGATCAGCATCACGCCGTCGATGAGTTGGATGTGGCGGATGATCGAAACGACTTGGAGGTTCGGTCCAACTTCACTCGCGAAGAGTTTCACGAGGCTGTGAAACGTTGTGTCGAATACATTCGCCAGGGTGACATCTTTCAGGTCGTTCCCAGCCAGCGTCTGAGCGTGGAAAGCACGGTCGATCCGTTCGACGTCTATCGATCCTTGCGGGTTGTGAATCCATCGCCATTCATGTTCTACGTGAGATCGCCGGACTGTGTCCTGGTGGGGTGTTCACCTGAAATCATGTGTCGCGTGAAGCGAGGGGAGGTCACGGTTCGACCACTGGCAGGAACGCGTCCGCGTGGTGCGACCGAGGAGGAAGATCAGCGGCTGGAAGCGGAGTTGCTGGCGGACCCAAAAGAGCGAGCTGAACACGTGATGTTGGTCGACCTCGGACGCAACGACGTGGGTCGCGTGGCCGAGTTTGGCACGGTTGATCTGACCGAAGTCATGGTGATCGAGCGTTATTCGCACGTGATGCATATCAGCAGCGAGGTACGCGGCCAGCTGCGTGACGGATTCGATGCCTTCGATGCGCTGAAAGCGTGTTTACCGGCGGGAACCGTGTCAGGGGCTCCGAAGGTTCGCGCGATGGAGGTCATCGATGAGTTGGAACCCAACCGCAGAGGACCTTACGCGGGCGCGGTCGGCTACATTGACTATCGCGGCAACATGGACACATGTCTTGCGCTGCGAACGATTGTGTTTTGCAACGGAACCTACCACGTCCAGGCCGGTTGTGGTGTCGTCGCAGACTCAGATCCCGAGGCCGAGTATCAAGAAACACTCAATAAGGCCAGGGCTTTGATCAAAGCGATTCAGTGGACATCCGCACGCAAACGCGGTGATCTCTGAGTGCTTCCCGTTACCGTCGATGATGTGGCTTGGCGGCTAACGAACCGCCGTGAATGAGTCACCACGTCCCAAAATCGATCCGTGGATGGCCTTGAGCTGTTGCTCAAGCCCCTGGTTGCTTCGATAAAGCTTGACCAGCTTTTCTTGGGTGGCACGGACGGAATCTTGAAGGCCTTGGGTGTAGCTGTCCAAGGCTAGTCGTTCCTTCTCGGTTTGTTCGAAGTCTTGCTCCAAGCGGAGTTTCTGATCCTGGTAGTCATTGAGCATGCGGACGGTCGCATCCAAGGCCGTTTGCAAGACGCCGTTTTCTTCCTGCAACTCGCGCGTGCGGATTTGGAGTTCCGCGATTCGGAGGCGGATTCGTCGCAGGACGAATCGGTAGTCGTTCAACTGTCGGAGGAAGTACTCGTCAACCAATCGAGCGACCCCCTCTTCATCGATCAACTGGTCAGCCGCGTCACCCTGGACAACGATTTGATCGCCGACTTCGAACTTGACGGTCCCTTCATTGCCCTGCTGCAAACGGCTATCGACGGCCCGCCCCGAGCCATCGAAGAAGCCTCCGTCCAAGGCACCACGTTGGTCAGGGCTGTCCACGACGATGCTGTGACGCTTGGTGAATTCAACTTTCACCCAACGCGTCAACGGTGGATCATCGGGCTGCGATCGGCCGCCATCGCGTAGGTAAGACTGAAGCGTGTTCGGTGTGACCCGGTTGCCCAGCAGGCCCTTGACCAGTTGATCATCGACCCGGCCGAAAACGTTGTCATCGTTGGGCTTGCTGCCCTCAGCGATGAAAGGTTCATGACCATCCAGCGGCAGCATTTCGTAGATCGACCAACTGCTTGCTTGACGTGATTCAATCGCCTGACGCTGAGCCGGTAGGAGCGGGGCCGTCGGAACAAGCGTGATCTGGTCGGGTGAGCTCGTGGTGACCTTGTATTCGCCGAGGTAGAACGTGGGCACCCTCTCGTCCACATTGGGAATCTTGCCCTCACCAAAGGCGTAAATGACGAAGCCGGATGGAATCAAGGGTTGGGGCGCGGCGGGCTCGGCGTCACCTTGTTCCGGTTCATCCGCCGGCAAGCCGGCAATGTTTTCCGGAGCGGGTTCGTTGAGGGTGATCGCAGTATTGGCACCAAAACTCGCGTTGGTGAGCCGCAGGCCTCGCCAACGACGGCCCGCTTCAATACCCAGTTTTGCTACCTTGAGCGACATCGGGACAACCCCGTCCTCTGCCAAGGGATTGCTCGGATCGCCGTGTCTTAGCTGCAACTGTTCGGCACGGACCTTCTCGATCCGATCTTCCAGGTCTTCTTTCACTTTGTGCCAGGCAGCCCGGCTCTTGAGAACACTCGCTGTCGGGAACACGAGTGTCGCCGCCAGGATGGTTGCGATGATCACCGGTGTGATCTGGTACCAGCGCCAGTTTGGCGAGGCTTTCCAGGCGATGACCATCTGCCCGATCACCACGATGATCAGCAGGGCGAGAAAAGCGTAACCCATGGATGTGAATTGTCAGTCAGGGGAACTGGAAGGGCTCCGAGGCGACCGGCACGTCTGCGACGACGCATAAGGGTGCCTAAGCCCACGCTGTGTCACCGGTCCGATCGAATCCTTGAGAATAGTCGAGAATCGCTTCGTGACGCGAACAAATTACTCAACTTTACGCCTTCCGACGACTCACGCCCCGCGATCGAGGCGGAACGACCCGCAAGGCTTTCCCAGCCGATAGGACAAGGCCCCGCGTGTTCGCCTTCGGATGGTTGTAGGGCCAATCAGGGTGCAGCCGGTCATTCGGATCGTCCGAAACCGAGGGAGAATCCCGTTCTTCCGATCCAGAGGAGGCGATCGACATGAAATCATCCAGAGCTGTATCAGCCCCACGAGAGGTAGGGGGCGACGGTTCGATGCGAGCGACGCTCGAACTCGCGATGCTGCTCTGCGTCGTTTTCGTGTCGTCGATGGGTTGCAATCGGGCCTTTTACCGCAAGCAGGCCGACAACGAGGTTTATGGGCTGATTGATGAAAAGGCCCAGCATGTGGCCCGCCCCGTCAACACGGTACTGCGGATCGACCTGGATCCACGTAGTCGGATGTTCAACCCGTTCGACCTTGATTTTCAACCCATGCCGCTAGACGATCCGGCCTCGCACCGATACATGCAGTGTGTCGACGGACGCCGTGGCTATCCGATGTGGGAGGCGGCGGGATTGACGAATACCACCGAAAACCCGGTTTGGTGGCAGTACCTTCCCGTGGACGAAGACGGCATTCTGGTGCTCAACGCGGACAACGCGGTCCAGATCGCGTTGCTGCATTCCACGGACTATCAGGAGCAACTGGAAACGCTGTATCTGTCGGCCTTGGATGTCAGCAGCGAGCGTTTCCAGTTCGACACACAGTTCTTTGGTGGAGCCCAGAGTTTCTTCACGGCAGATGGGCGCTTGCGCAACGGGGATGGTGAGTCCAGTTCGACCGTGAGCGTGGGTCCCTACAGCACCGGACGTCGACCGCTGTCGATGGAACGGACGTTTGCAACCGGTGCCGACTTGGTCGTTGGGTTGGCCAACAACATCGTTTGGGAATTGAGCGGGCCGAACACGCAGTCCGCTTCCACGGTGCTGGATTTTGCCCTGGTGCAACCGCTGCTACGCGGCGCCGGACGCGACCGCATCCTCGAAAGGCTCACGCTGTCCGAACGACGTTTACTGGCTAACGTGCGTGCCTTCGAACGCTATCGGCGTGGCTTCTATCTGAACATTGTCACGGGTCGGAACATTGACACCACGGTGCGACGTAGCGGTGGGGTGTTTGGTGTTGGCCTGGGCGGGTTCACAGGTTTGGGAGGTGGGTTTGCCGGTTTGGGCGGCGGTGGTGGAGGCGGGGGCGGCGGCGGTGTCGCTCAAGCCGGTGGCTTCATCGGCCTGCTGCAAGACCAACTGCAGATCCGGAACTTGGAAGAGAACATGGCGCGATTGGGGGACAATCTCCTGATTCTCGAGAACACCTTGATCGAACTGCTCACGACGATTCCCGATGACCCCGAGGCGGTCTTGCGACAGCGTCTGCAAATCGCGCAGGCTCGCTCGGCACTGCTCAATCAACAAACGCAGCTGATCGGACGGAGGGTGGGTTATCAAAACAGCGTCGACGCGTTTCTGCGTGACTTGGGACTGCCCCCCTACCTGTGCGCGCGAATCGATGATCCTTACCTCGATCGACTTGAGTTGATCGATCGTGACCTGCGAGGACGGCGGCAAGAATTGATTAATGTGAGGACCGCGGCGGGCTCCACCAACGTTCAATTGCTGGAACAGGTCACGCAGCGCATCGACCAGGCAACCGGTGCGATCACCGCAGAACTGGTTTGGGATGATCGCACGTCACAGAGAGTGGCGCGACTGCGTGAGGTTCTTGTTCCTCTCGGTGACCTGGCTGAAACTTTGGTGGATGACGACCTGCCTCGCGTTGAGAAGGATCTGCAAACCCTGGCCGAAACCTTGCCGGAACGTCGTCTCCAAACAGCCTCGCTAAAGGAACTCTACGACGAGGAGCGGCGAACCATCTGTTCACTTCTTGGAATTGAGTCCATTGACGAAAGCGTGTTTGACATTGCCCCGCTTGACGGATTGGTGACGGAGTTGGCAGATGACTACGAGGTCATCCTGCAGCGTCTGCAAGGCTATCCCAATCAAATCGATGCCCTCATCGACGCGATTGACGAGTTCGCGCTCACAGGGGCAAAAGAAAAGGACCCCCAGGGAACGGCGGCCACCGTTCGTGATCAAATCGTGCTGGCCAGCCAAACGTTGCTTTCCGATCTCAGCGACGACGTGCTCGGACTGCAGTTGATCCAGGCCCGGGCCCGCGTGGAGAGTCTCTTGTTGCCGGAAGTCGACATCGATCCTGCCACGGCTTTGCAGATCGCGCGTGTCAACCGACGTGACTGGGCCAATGCTCGTGCCGCTTTGGTTGACAGCTATCGATTGATCGAATTCAACGCCGACAACCTGGAAAGTTCGCTGGACATCACGTTTGCCGGCGATATGCAGAACGTGGGCAGCAATCCCTTTGATTTGCGCTCGAACGCCGGTCGGCTGCGCGTTGGCTTGCAGTGGGACGCACCCATCACCCGTTTGCAAGAACGCAATACGTACCGGCAATCGTTGATCGAATACGAGCAAGCCAAGCGAAGCTACTATTCCTTTGAGGACGGTGTCTGGCAATCGTTACGTGGCACGATCCGGCAGTTGCAGGCCAACCGATTGAACTTTGAGATCGGAAGACAGTCCGTTCGTATTGCAGCATCCCAGATCGAATTGAACGAGGACATTCGGAGATTTCGTGATGCACGTGGTTTGAGCAGCGGACCCACTGCCGCACGCGACACCATCTCTGCTTTGGAAGATCTACTGGACTCTCAGAACGGATTGCTCAATCTCTATGTCAACTTCGAGGTGATTCGTCGGGGACTGGATTTGGATCTTGGCACGATGGAATTGACCCCGGATGGGATGTGGATCGATCCGGGCGAGTTAGAGCCGCAGGCTCTGCTGCGTCTCGCCGGCACGTCCAACGGCGGCATGATTGACTGTGGCGCGTTCAATTCAGGAGATCACCCGTGTCAGGTGCCGGGCTGTGGACTGACGCTCGAAGAACAGCCCATCGGAGCGATCTACGGATTCTGACGTCGCGGGTTCGCTCTTACGTGTTTCATTCCACTGGGTTCCAGGGCAAACGGCAAACACCCCATTGTCCTTGATTCTCGTCGACAGCAACTTCGATCCACGTCAGGTGCGGTCCAAACTGCTCGGCTGTTTTCTCACGCACGCGTTCCGCGATCACGCGGGCGATTTCTTCGGCCGTGGTGTTGATCACGGGCAAAATGACACAGTCTTCGTTGGGAAACACCCAACGCCGATCTCGGAAGGTCGCCGTTGTTTCCTTGGCATCCTGCGTCACCTTGATCTCCGCGTGATCCGAGGGGAGGATGACGTGATGATCCAGCTGGCCGGTTTGTTCCAGAACCGCGTCACGCAGTGCGATGAAGTCGACGACGTATCGGTTGACATCGAGAGGCCCCTCAACACAAACGCGCACGCCGTAATTGTGCCCGTGTATTCGTTCGCAGATGTCGGTCGCAAATGTGATGAAATGGGCCGCTGAAAAAACAAATTGTTCTTTGGTGACGTCGACGCGATAGGTTGGCTGCGGCATAGGATCAGAAGGGCCCTTTGGTGCGAAGGAAAAAATACGAAAGTGCAACTCGCTACGAGTTAGAACAGCATGCAGTCCGGACAAGCCCTCGTCGAGAAGGATCCACCATCATGAGGTTGGATGATGTCACGTGAGCGGAGTCCAAGGTCGGAGCGCGCCTCCAAGACCTGTGTCGTGTGTGGCCGCTCCTTCCAATGGCGGCGGAAGTGGGCGCGATGCTGGGAACAGGTGCGCTACTGCTCCCAGCGCTGTCGACAAAACAAATGCTCGGCGGACGCGATCGCACACGGAGAAGCTGCAGCGCCAAGCCCATCAAGCGATCGGAAACGCGAGCCGCGTATCGAGCGATGATCGCGTCCAGCGTGTTACCGAGTCGACTGCAAGAACGTACGCCAAGATTCATAGCGAGGGTCATCAATCGACTTGGCGAGCATCGGCGTAAAGCTTGGCTTGGAGGGGCTGCTGAGCAACTTCATCCTTGCCTGTTGCGGCGTGCGTCCACCCTTGCGGCTGTTACACCGGACGCAGCAGCAAACGATGTTCTCCCACGTGGTTCCTCCGCCGTGTGACCGGGGAATCACATGATCCAGACTGAGTCTGTGTGCTGGTTCCACTTTTCCACAGTATTGACACTGGTGGTTATCGCGCGCGAACAGGTTCTTTCGGTTGAAACGAACGCTCTGCGTCGGCATCCGGTCGAAGCGAACCAAGCGAACGATGCGGGGGACCTGAAGCTGAAAACCAACCGCCTGAATGAAATCGTCTCCAGGTTGCTTGTCCATCGAAGCCAATTCACTTAGTTCGCACCAACTTTCGAAGTCGTAACTTACGTACGTGCCGTCTTCATTATCGATGACCTCGGCGCACTGTCGGTACAACAACGTGAATGCCCGTCGCACATTGATGACGCGGATCGCCATGTAGAACCGATTGAGAACCAAGACATTGGTTTCCAGCACACCACTTCTCATTCCCGACTCACTCATATTCGAAGCGACCGTCCCGCGAACAACGTGGAAGTCATGTTAACCGACCGTGCTTCATGGAACCACAGCGAAGTCTCGTTGTGCTCGCTTCGGACTCTCAGACGCGGGAGAACGGGATCGGGTTCGGTTCCGCTTCCTTTGGGGCAGCGGAAGCGAACTCTCCTCCGTGTGGACAGCAAACGCTTCGTCGGCATTTGCGTCACAGTGATCTTCATGCGATGTTGCCAGGACGTTTACGGTTTCTTCCTGTTCTTCCGCGCGTGCGACGAGGAACCATTTCTTGATGGCAACACTTCGACTGGAGACGATTCTGGCTGAACAAGACGATGCCGGATGGATGGGCGTTGTACAAGAGACCGCGATGAACGCGGGCGTGGTTGGGATTGCGGGGCTGTTGGTAGTCGCTTGTGCGCTCGCGTGGCTCTTGAACTTGATCGCCTTGCCGGGGAACTGGATCGCGGTCGGCTTGATGACCGCATACGCGTGGCTTGGGCCATCCAGTGGTCGTCCCAGCCTTGGGCTCGCAACCGTTGTGATTGCTTTCGCCATTGCGCTGCTGGGAGAGATCCTGGAATTTGCTGCCGCAGCCGTCAGTGTGAACCAAGTCGGGGCCAGTCGTCGGGCCGCCATCTATGCGATTCTGGGATCCGTTTTCGGCGCCCTTGCGGGCGGGATCGTCGGTTTTCCGGTGCCCATCCTCGGACCCTTGTTGGCTGCGTTGCTCTTTGGCGGCTGCGGGGCGATGGCCGGCGCTATTTTCGGTGAATGGTCTGATGGTCGTCCTTGGCGCCAAAGCTGGCGTGTGGGTAAAGCTTCCTTTTGGGGGCGTACGCTTGGGACCACCGCCAAGACCGTCGCCGGTCTCCTCATTGTCTTGATCGGGTTGTTCGGGGTGTTGCTATAGTTGAATGGCGATGCGGGCGGCATGGGTAGGAACGAGCTCCTCCCGCTCGCTTGCTGGGCAGGTTGCTCCCGAATTGGCCGAAAACTGCTCAACTTTCAACCATGAATGACTTGCCACTTGGTCCCGTTTACGAAGCCCAGAGTCACTTGCGACACGAGTTTCAAGATTTTGCGAAAGTCTGGCAGACGACACGGGCGAGCTGGCGGGACGAACCTGCCCGTCAATTCGAACAGCAGTCTCTTGCGCCACTTGGCCCCACCTTGAATCGCGTTTCCGCCGCGATCGACGCGTTTGTGGATGCGGTTCGTGCCTCCGAGAAAGCCTTGCAAGATCCGGATCGATCCAGCGACTAGCCGATTGGTTTTAGTCTGTTGGCATTCTGCTTGCTTACCGTCGGCGCATGTCGCGTTGCGTGAAGAGGTTACATAGTCCACCCGGTTCGTGGATTGACCGTACGTAAGACAAACCCACAGCTCGCCCCGGAACAGTATTTTCGCGACGGCGAGTTTCATAGCTCTTTTGATCGCGAAACCGCTGACGAGCAGAGGTCCTGCGCAACAGAACGCAGAGGCTTCTGAGCTACCAAACCTTCGTCAACAGGTGTCGCATGAAGCAGCGAGCGCCTGTCGGGTTGCTGAACACGGCGTTTTTGATACCCTCCTGGACGGGGCGGTGTGGTATTCCTTCATCCGAACCTTTCCCCAGCAGGAAAACCAGATGTTTTGTTGCAGACTCTTGATTGTCGGTTTGATGTTGTGTTCACTCGGCGGTTCTGCTGCCGCTGAGTTGTTATTCTTTGATCAACCGGTCGTGTTTCAGAACCCCGAATTTCAGGCGGTTTCCGATTCTGGCTTCGGTCTGACGACCGTGGGAACACTCGGCAATCCCGCGCTCCCGGGAGGATTCGCAGTTGATGAGTCCGCTGGGAAAGTATTTATCCTCACAGACTTGGTCGGGGTTCAATCCATGAACCTTGATGGCACTGGGTTGACGACGTTGTCGACCACGCAAACCGGACCTTTCAACACGTTTGGAAGAAATGGATTGGCGATTGACCCCGTCTCTCAGAAGGTGTTCTGGACAGCGGGAAACACCGCAATTCGTTCCATTGACTACGACGGGTCGAACGAAACGGAGATTGTTGCTGCATCTGGTTTCTCAACCATCAGCGCGATCGCGGTGAACCCGATTGATAGCCATGTGTTCTTCGCGCGCGGAAACGCTGAAATCTTAAGGGTCGATTCGGATGGTTCCAATCAAACAACGATTGTGCCTCTCCTATTCGGGGGAGTGAACAATGTTTGGGACTTAGAGGTGGATTTGTTGAACGATCACATCTATTGGTCTGAAAACAGGTCATCTGGTGAGATTGTGAGAGCGGACTTGGACGGGTCGAACATAACCCAGGTGCTCGCGACATCACGCCCCCTCGGCATCGCGCTAAACCCCACGGACCAAGAGCTCTATTGGACATCCGGCACATCGGGAAATACGCGAATCTTCACGACAGACTTTTTGGGCGGCTCAACGACCGAAATCTTCGGCCCGTTCTCCGCGAATGGCAACTTTGGGATTGAACACACCAACTTGACGCTGGCGGTTCCCGAACCTTCATCTCTCGCTTTTCTGATGGTAGCCGGCTTCACCCTCGGGCTGTCGCGCAAGCGTCGACACACCCGCGTCTGAATTCGCTGTTTGGCTTGATCGCGACGCTTGGCGGTGAGGTGCGTCCCAGCGTCCGGGAGGAAAAGGGATCAGGACTGAATGGCACTGGCGAGGCCTTCATGCCAAACTCGTTGCCGGCTTTACGTTCACGATGCCGGACACGATCAAAAACCAGAGTGAGTTCCATCACATCAAGACATCGTTGAATCTCAACCATGTTTGATGCAAATCACCTGCCATGTTTCGTCGGGAGCTTTGGACGACGACTTGTGATTCGACAGTGCCATTCAGTCCTGACACCTTTACTTCTTCCGTTGGGTTTCAACGCTCGCGCGTGAGGACCACGCGAAAGCCGACACCCGGAAACTCTTGTTCCACGCCGCGACCATAGCGATGGGCGGACGTCCAGCGAACGGGATTCGGATCGTCTGCCCAGCTTCCGCCACGAAGTGTTCGTTGATTTCCCTCGTCTTGCAGCAAGGGATCAGAACCGGCGATCAACTTCTGCGAGAAAACATCTCGACACCAGTCCCATTGATTGCCATGCATGTCGTGCAGACCGAAGGCATTCGCGGGGTAACGCCCGACGGGAACGGGGTGTTGAAAACCTTTCCATTGACTGTTCTTGCTAGCGCGAATGTTGGCCTGGCGGGGCGATAATGTGTCACCGAATGCAGTACGCGTGGTCGTGCCCGCACGGCAGGCAAATTCCCATTGCGCCTCCGTCGGAAGCGCAAATTCCCAGCCATCGGGCAAATCGCCCACACGCTGACAGTGCTGTGTCAGAAGTTCGCAATACCGAGTCGCCTGCGAGTGACTCACGTTTCCCACCGGCATACGGCTGAGCTCTTGGGTCGAGATCGGCTTCTTCGTCAATCCAGCTGAAAGAAGAACGTCATCCCATTGCTCGCGAGTGATCTCGAACTTTCCGATGCGAAACCAATGCAAATCCATGGGAACCGGGGAGATCCTATTCTTCTCCTTCCATTTCCAGTTGGGATCTGGCCCCATCTTGAATTGACCCGGTGGGATCAGGACCGTCGTCAGTTCAACGCCTGAGCCCAAGGGGTCGATGCGCTCGATCGGAATCTGAAGTCGTTGCGACCAAGTTCGTTGCAAGTTGTTCGCTTGCTGGGAACTAAAGCGAACGACTGCCAACAAATCGCTCTCCGAACCGATGTTTGGCGGCGATCGCCTTGTCGTCGATAGCAGTGCTCATCTCGCTGCCGATTCGTCTGAAGCCGGCTCCACTCTCATCGTGGTACTCGTGTCGACAAAGGCATCCTTCGGCTTTTGGTTACCGGAACCCCATTCACCACTCCCGTCGATTCCGAACCAGACCAACACGAACAAGACCAAGGATGCACCAATACCCAGCACCCAAGTTTACGTCGTTCCTGTTCGCGATGTAACGGTTTCTTGTTCGTCACGAACTCCCAGTCCAAAAAAGGGGTCAGGACTCTTTCTGGCACTTCAGAGGCTTCTTTCGTGGCCGTCCGCGCGGTCGGAGTGTTGATTCGAGGTCCAGTCGCCGGGCGGTCGAATCCACCCAGCTTGCGTCGCCCAAGGGACTGCCACGCCGGATGGACCAACGGATCTGATCCAGTTCCTTGTCCCCCAAAGGAGTGTTAACGCGATCGATCCAACCGGCCGGACGTCGGATTGGCCACGGCGAAAGCAATCTCGGCGTGGGCTCACTGGAACGGTTCCACCGATACAGCGATCCGAAACGCCAGTCCTCGGCACGCGAGGCCAGTCCCGCACGCAGCGCATTGCGCTCGACGTATCGACAGAGCGTGAGGAAATGGTGGTCATCTTGCACCGGAAACCGCTTGAACCGGAAAACTCTTGAACCGCCCTTGGTACACATGGCCTTCTCCGGCGGTGTGGTAATGGGCGTGATAACGCATCGTGTGGGTTAGGCTGACCCAACGCAAGAAATCACTCATCCCTCCGTCTTGGGTGGGGCTGAGGACGAAATGCCAATGATTGGGCATCAACTGGTAGGCCAGGATGCGGCATGGGTATCGCTGAAGCCCCTCGGAAAGAATATTTCCAAACGCCTCGTAATCGGCAACTTTCTGAAAGATTGTGGACCGGCCATTGCCTCGATTCAGGGCATGCTAGATCGAATCTCGCTCGTCCGCGCGCTTCGGTCGGGGCCTAGCATCAGATTAGCAGCAATACCAAATGCCGAAAAGAGTCCTGACACCTTTTCTTCCTCAAGTCGCACCTCGTTGCTCAGCCAGCCTCAGTGCAGCATTTCGAGCGTCCCCAAAGTCATCGATCCATACAAACTTCGATAACTGGAGCTTGTCGCCAAGGAGCTCCCTCGCGACGCTGACTGTGCTGTCAGTGATCCCGGTGTCAATAAGGACTAGCTCATCGATGAGGTCTTTTACCGACTGGATCGCATCTCCCACCAGATGCTCGCAATTGCCTGAAAGCATCGTTGCCACAAGCTTTTCAGGCGAGCGTTCGTGACTACGAACTGGGTTCGAGCTACTGCGCATTGTTCTTGGAGATGCATCCTTATCTTCGGTAAACACCATGCCCGCCAAGCTTGCAACGCTGTGTTCCGATACATTGGCCCCAACAAACTCTGCGACTCTTCGCACTTGCGTCGATGGATCGTCGCGTACCTGATCGTACGATACTTGTAGGTGCTTCTCCGGGTCAAAGAATTCAATCGCACGGCTATACAGTGTTTCCTGAATTCGACCAGGATCCATCCACCAACCGACACGACTCAAGGACTTGACAGATTCGTCAAGCGAACGGTGTGCCCATATGAACCGAACGTCCTTTCCCCACGCTTCAGCGATGTCATTCAGACAAAGGGTAAGCAATGGGTGCTTGGCTCCAACGATGGGCGACGCCGACTGCCATCGTTCAAGCTTCCTTCGTGAGTCAAGCCACTGGCTGAGCCCGACGACACGTTCCTCCGCGCACCCCAGTTCACGTAGTTCTGGCTCACACCACCACACCCTAAGCGATTGTGCGAGGTCATTAGGTTCGAAGTAGCTGCTATGAAATGGTGCTCCCATATCAACGCCCATTTCATGCAAGAGCCTAGCAAGAAGACTCGAACCTGAGCGATAACATCCAAATACGACAATCGGCAACATTGGCTTGACCGACTTAGTGCCATTGACGAGGAAAGCACCCTAGTGACTCACTCAATCTCAAGCCCCTGCACACGCCTGAGGAGTACTTCGGCATCCAGCTGCCCCGGTGCCACGGGAGGATATGCCCCATCCAGGAATCCCAGCACTAGCCTCAGGGCTTCAGAACCAACGGTGGACGGGCCATCCAGGGAGACAGATGCAAGCGGATTTACCGCACGCAGACACGGCGTTTCGTCGCCGGACATGCGAAGAAGTTCCAACGCTTGCTCTCTCGTAATCCAGTTCCCCTGTACTTTGCGGTTGTAGGGCGGAAGAATAATCTTACCGGAAAACCCGGGATTCCAGACGTGAAGAAGCTTCAGGTCGCGAAGGAGAACGAAGGGCGACCGTGCTGCATAGAAGGCATTCGCTGACTCCTTCTCCAAAGCAACCTCCCCTGCAATGGATACGCTGCTAACAACCACCAACACACTAAGAACTCGATTGATTAACATTCGATATCTACAATTCAGGACAGTGCCAAAACAGTTGAGCAGACAGAGGGACTAGGGTCCAGATGGGGTGCCAGTACCCGATCCTGGCGAACCAGAGGGACTTCCTGATCCTGGCGAACCAGAGGGACTTCCTGATCCTGGCGAACCAGCTGGGCTCCCTGCACCAGGGGAACTCGATGGTGTGCCGGGAGGTGATGGTCGAAAGATGTATGTAGGGTCCCCATAAATGGGGGCAAGAAATGGATCGTTCGGATGGTGGTCAACCTCGGCTCCCTGCCCAGGCTTGCTATGACATTCGGTTACCACCCCACCGCTAACGTCGGTAACAACACATGAATGAGTTACCTCATTCGGATCCAAAATTCCGTCTCCATCGACATCATTTACGTAAACAACAATGTCACCAGGTTGCGGCGCGTCACCTGGTCCAAGAAGTGTTGCCGAAGGAAAGTCGTCCACCGGGCTATTGTCCCAGCCCGGAGTACCGGTTGGATTCGGAACGTGTGGATCATCATTGCTAGGATCTCCCGCGCAACTATGCCAAGCGTGGGAGTGGCAGTTGTAAGACGGGTCAAGGGGCAGGATATCCCCATATGTGATCCCTGAGGCTGGCGTGCCAACCGGGAAGTTTGGATTCACATCAATTGGGTCGGCGGAACTGTCGGCGTGCTCGCAGGCGGTGATGCCGGAGAACCGCCTGATGGTGATGCCGGGGAACCGCCTGACGGTGATGCCGGGGAACCGCCTGACGGTGATGCCGGGGAACCGCCTGACGGTGATGCCGGGGAACCGCCTGACGGTGATGCCGGAGAACCGCCTGATGGTGATGCCGGGGAACCGCCTGATGGTGATGCCGGGGAACCGCCTGATGGTGATGCCGGAGAACCGCCTGATGGTGATGCCGGAGGAGAAGAAAAGGGGTCAGAGAAGAAAAGGGGTCAGGACTCTTTTTAGAGAAGAAAAGGGGTCAGGACTCTTTTTAGTGCTTTGGAGCGTTCTTTCGTGGCCGGCCTCGCGGTCGGAGCGTTGATTCGAGGTCCAGTCGCCGGGCGATCGAATCCACCCAACCGGCCTCGCCAAAAGGACTGCCCCGGCGGATGGACCAACGGATCTGATCCAGTTCTTTGTCCTCCAAAGGCGTGTTGACGCGATCGATCCAACCGCGCGGGCGGCGGATTGGCCATGGCGAAAGCAGTCTGGGCATGGGCTCACTGGAACGATTCCACCGATAAAGCGATCCGAAACGCCAGTCCTCGGCACGCACAGCCAATCCCGCACGCAACGCATTTCGTTCGACTGTTCGGCGACAATTAGATCTCCCCTTTAGCGACAATTAGAATTCCCTGTTACGAGTTCTTTTCGGGTGCCTCTCCGGTAGTGGATTTGCCTTGGGACTTGGCTTTCTCCACCCGGTAGCTCGGCACGTTCAGCTCGATGATCACGCTGTGATGCACTAATCGGTCGATCGCCGCAGCGGTTGTCATTGCGTCCTTGAAGATCTGATCCCATTTGCTGAATGCCAGGTTGCTCGTCAATAGCACGCTGCCCAGCTCGTAGCGTTCGGCGAGCAGCGTGAACAACACTTCCATCTCCTCGCGACTCTGTTGCACATACCCCAGGTCGTCGATGATCAAGCCCTCGTAGGACGAGAACTGCTTGATCAATCTCGGCAGCCGCAGGTCCCGCTTGGCGAACAGCAGGATGTTCTCCCGCCGATCCAGGAACGTCCCGTCTCAAAGTGCCTCGAGTTGTCGACGCACGTTCATTGGCAACCGAGTCCGGTCGAACGACTCCCAAGTCTTGCCCGTGGGCAGCTTCGATCGAGTCATCAGCCGTTTGATTCGGCCCTGCCGCCGGACCTCGCACTCCAGTGTCGTCAGTTCGGACAGATAATCCAAATGACTCATCTGTTCGGCTTGAGCACGTGTCGCCATCGGCTGAAACTGATCGCGGAACGTCGGCATGCGAAGCTCCTTGAACTGCCGCGTCAGGCTCTCGCTCGGGTCCGCCTTCGGCGTCGTCTTGCGAGCCTTCGTCGTGCGGCGTGTCGTCGTTGTCTTCTTGGTTGTCGGCATTGTTAGCATCCTTGCAGAACGAGGGAATTAAAGAATCAAAGTCAGAAAGGTTGGGCGGCTCGACGTCGATGTCCGTTACGGGTGTTGCTACATCGGCCGAAGCAACACGTTGACGTAGTTCGACGAGCGTGATCGCTGCGCCGGTTGATAGAGAAGGTCTGTCGAGCGACCGTCACGCCGAGGGAATTGCAAACGGTGAAGTCACTGGCGGCGAACTTGCCAGGATGGTGATCTTGCGGGAAGAACACCGCTTTGTCGGGACCATCAATCGCCCGCCAATTG
Organism: Planctomycetota bacterium; assembly: GCA_039189905.1. Classification (GTDB taxonomy): domain Bacteria; phylum Planctomycetota; class Planctomycetia; order Pirellulales; family Pirellulaceae; genus Rhodopirellula. The sequence goes on along the minus strand of JBCCYK010000071.1, from coordinate 3,693 downwards.
GCGACCCGTCGCTCGAAAGTTCGCCGTGTCGAGTCCTCGAACTGGCCGGGGTATCGTCGCCGCAGATCGTCGAAAAGCGTCTTGGCCTTGAGCCGCGGTTGGGCCTGAAGCATCTGCTCGATTTCGTCCCACACCTCGGCGAAGGGGTCGACGCGGGTTCGGTACTTGCGGGGTGATTTTCGCTGTGAGGGCAGTCGCTCGTCATCGCGATACGACCTTGCGGTTTTCTTATCCATCGAAGCCATCCTGGCAGCAGCGGCGAGTGACTTGCCAGCGGCCAGCCATCGCCTGAGTTCTGAAACTTGTCCGTCCGTGACCATCGCTATCTCCATCAAAGAAAGGAGTTTGCGATGTTGCGAAGATCTCCCCGAGGAGGGGAATTCGAATTGTCGCTGACCCGGGAAACGCGAGCTCGTGAAACCCAAGCCCAGCAGCTCAACAGGGGAGTTCTAATTGTCGCTGGGAGGGAAAACTAATTGTCGCTAGACAGCCGGAGAAGGCCATGTGTACCAGGGGCGGTTCAAAAGCTTTCCGGTGCAAGACGACGACCATTTCCTCACGCTCTGTCGAGACGTTGAACGAAATGCGATGCGTGTGGGATTGGCCTTGCGTGCAGAGGACTGGCGTTTCGGATCGCTTGCTCGGTGGAACCGTTCCGGTGAGCCCTTGCCCAGCCTGCTTTCGCCGTGGCCAATCCGTCACCCGCGCGGCTGGATCGTTCGGGTCAACACTCCTTTGGTGAATAAGGAGCTGGATCACATCCGTGGGTCCATCCGCCGGGGCAGTCCTTTTGGCGATGCCGGTTGGGTGGAATCAATCGCCCGGCGACTGGACCTCGAATCAACGCTCCGATCGCGAGGACGGCTACGAAAGAAGGCTCCAAAGCAATAAAAAGAGTCCTGACACCTTTTCTGCCCACTATGAGAAAGTGCTCTGCTGTGCAAAGATCAACGTCTGCTCACAGCCAGTTTCGACAGTGCCATTCCTGCCTGACACCTTTTCGGCCTCCGTTTCAGTGTTTCCAACCCCAGGCTATTCGAACCGGCACCTACCGATGTGACGCTACTCAGCGACGTTATGGAAGATGGGACATTACAGGCTAGCCGATCGAGAAGAACCGCAGGAGTGAATTTGGGACCCGAGATGGGCGGCTCGGTATCGATAAAGGGAAAGACATCCACTGGATCTAAACGGCGAAGCCGAAGGCGGATTGTGGACAGAGCCGAGAAGGCGGCTGAAGCGGAAGCTGCCGAACGTTTGGCAGCGGAAACCAAAAGGAAAAAGGCATCCAAGCGATAAACGAAGAAAGTGGCCGCCGAGGTGCGCCTCCGGCTCTACTGGGGAGTTCTCAGCCAGAATCTGAAACGCGTGGCGGTATTTGAAGTCGATCAGCAGGCCGAGGCGGTCAAACGCGCCGAGGAGCTGAGCAAGGGTGGGAAGAGCCCTCATTTCGTGCAGAAGGTCAAGACTGACGATCTGGTTGAGGAATAGTCAATCCAGGGTCTGCCTGCTTACGAGCGGCGTGAAGGTGTTGGCGTTCTGGTCTCAGGATCGTAGTCAGCGAGCGAACCGACTTCGCCATTGTTGATGACCTGCCGTGGGCAGGGCAAACAGGTCATTAACCACCACGAAAGGACACACCATGACTGACATCAAGAAACCCCTCGATACGCTTCGCCTTCCAGGCGGCATGAAAGCCACTACGTGGGAGAACACATCGGAGAAGGGCCACACCTTCACGACGACCACCATCACACGGACCTACAAAGCCGGGGATGAATTCAAGGACAGCACGAGTTTCAGCCATGATGAGTTGCTGAAAGTCTCCAAGATCGCTGAGCAAGCCTATTTGCGGATCGCTGAGATCAAGAACGGCAAGAAGAACGACTAGCCACGAACGCCTTGTCCCAAGCGGGCAGGGCGATTTTCCTTGCCGGTGTCGTCGCGTTTGTGCTACGATGGATGGATCCGGAAATAATGGAGGAAGCAGTCATGCAACACGCACTACCAAATGAATACCACCGCGATCTTGATCGGGCTTACCTAGAAGGTGATCTTGATGCGGCAATTCAAAGCCTCACGAAGGCGTTTGAGAAACGCACTGAGGATACCGTGCCAGCGCTGTCGCCGTCCGGCGATGCGGACGAGAGCAAGGTCGTTAAAGATTGGCGTGACCTTCTGGGACCAGGTGGACCCGAGGGAGAAACCGCCGAAGACTTTTTGAAACCGATCTACGATCGTAGAGACGCATCCGGGCCAAGGACCCTGTTTTAATGCGGGTGCTTGTCGATACGGATGTTGTTTCATACGCCTTCCGGAAGGATGACGTATTCGAGTCGTTCTATGGACCAAGACTGGTTGGACTCCTTCCACACGTCTCGTTCATGACAATAGCCGAGATTGAGTACGGCGTCCGTCGTCGGAGTTGGGGTGAACGTCGTCAAAGCGACATGCGAGATTTCATCGCACAGCATTTTTCGACGATTGATCCGACCCTCGAAACATCACAGACTTGGGGAAAGATCCTCGCGGAAGCCGAAATGTCTGGGCGACATTTAAAAGACGCTGACGGCTGGGTAGCTGCAACTGCCCTTTACCATGACATGCCGTTGATGACGAACAACCGCCGCGACTTCGAGTTCATTCCTGGATTGCAACTCATCACGCAGGATGGGAGTGCTTGACATGCCCTTGTCGCGTGAATTCGTCGATACGATCAAGAAACGAGCTGACGAAAGTAAAGCGTTTCGGGTGGGCTTGCTTCGTGACGCCGCATCGGCCTTCGTTTCAGGAAGCCCCGACACATGCCGAAGCATCTTAAGCGACTACGTAAAAGCAACGATCGGGTTTGAGGAGCTGGCAAGGCAACTCGACATGACATCTTCCAGCGTGAAACGAATGCTCGGTCCGAAGGGCAATCCGAAATCGAGTAACTTCGCGGCGATCATGGGCGTATTGCAACGCAATGAAGAAGTCGTGCTTCGCGTTGTTGAACGCTCGGATTACGGTCATCGCAAGCGCGAACCAACATAAGGGGCGAAAATGACGAAGCGAAACCAGAATTATGAACGGTAAAGACAGCGGCTTCGGGAAGGGGAAATGACCGAGGAGTTCCTTAGATGAATAAAGGGGGGCAGGACTGAATGGCACTGTCGAATCGCAAGTTGTTTCAAGTACAGCGTTTGCGAAGTTTGGCCCGAAGCTTGGCTCGTGACTGCTGCATGAGCGGGTAGTTTTTGGGCCGCCGTTTTCGCACGCGGGGTTCGAGGCGTCCAGGACGATTGGCGACTTCGCAGTCTGCCAGTTGCTCCAGCGTGCACTCCATTTGTGTCAGTAAGTTGTCGTCTGCAAGCTTCCCACTGGCAATCAGCATCCATGTCTGGCAATCAGCATCCACGTCGCGAGCACGTACTGACAGGTGCTGGTGAAACTGATTTGCCGTGGGAGCTTCTCATGTTCGTACGCGGCGGCGCACGCGGTCGTGCGAATCAGATTGTAGGCAAATACCGTCGTCCAAAGCTCCCGACGAACCATGGCGGGCGACTTGCAGCGAACGTGGTTGAGATTCAGCGAGGTCTTGATGTGATGGATGTCGGTTTCCGAGTTCCAACGAAAACCGTACAGATCGGCGATCGATTCTTTGTCATAGGCTTTATGATCACAAAGCGTTGTGATGATCGTGATGGATTTTGT
>JBCCYK010000070.1:0-26537 GCA_039189905.1 Planctomycetota bacterium | reverse complement strand
CGCCGTCTTCAACGACGATCTGGACCTGCTGACCGGCGGCATCGCGGCCGAGATTGGAGGCACCTCCTTCCTCGAGAGGGACCGTGAGCGAACCCAGACCCCGTTTATCGACCACCAATCTGCGCTCCGGGCGATTATCGCCGAACTCGGACGTGCCGGTTACGGTTCGGCAATGCTGCGCGCCGCCGCCCACCGGGTGGTGCATGGCGGGCGCAAGCTTGTCGCCCCGGCGCGGGTGACGGACGATGTCATCTCGGAGGTCCAGAACTGCACTCCGCTCGCCCCCCTTCACAATCCGCATAATCTGTCGGCCATTCTGGCGCTGCGGGCGCTGGCGCCTGACCTGCCGCAGTTTGTCAGCTTCGACACGGCCTTTCACGCAACCAATCCGGACGTCGCGACCCGGTACGCCATTCCGCGCATGATGGAGACCAAGGGCATCCCCGGCCACCGCGTCTGGGCTCCAGTACGTGCGAAGATCCGCAAAGACCTGGGCCGTGTTGGTCAACAGATAGCCGAACAGCATGGTGGCTGCGTTCAAAGCATCGTTCTCCGTCGCAACGATGTAGGGGGCACGTTTGCCGGACCAGTCGAAGGACGTGTTAAGGATCGCCTCCATGAAGTCGCCGTTGGGAAAGTGGTCCGTCCACTGACGCTGGCCTTGGAAACCAGCGGCGATGGCCCCGTGTCCTTGTGCCTGTTCGCCCCACCCCCTTTCGTTGAGCTTGGGGTTTCCCACCATCAAGTCGCGCGCGATCAGGGACATCTTCACACCATCGGACCACTCGCGATCAAGCTGTTCACGTGGCCGTTTGGTATCGTCACTGTTATAGTCTTCGCCCTCGGGGCAATGCTCTTTGACCCATGCCAACGCGGTTTCGTATTCGCCTTGGTCGAATTGCCCTTTGTTCATCCGCCCGATGAACTCGCTCATGTCGATGTCCTCGACACGCATGCCGAGCCACTTCTCCCAAAAGGCATAGTCGAGCATCGAGCCCGCGATCCCCATCGACGTGCCCCCCATGGAGAGATAGGAACGTCCTCGCATCAAGGCGACCGCCAAACCGGCTCGCGTGAAATCCAAGATCTTCTCCTGCACGTCCGCAGGCATCTTCGTTTCGCCCGCCTCTTGAACATCTTTCCCATAGATGCCAAACGCCGGGATGCCCTTCTGTGTGTGGCCAGCCAACACCGCCGCCAAATACACCGCCCCCGGTCGTTCCGTGCCGTTGAAACCAAACACGGCTTTGGGCAGGAGCGGATCCATGTCCATCGTTTCGCTACCGTAGCACCAGCACGGCGTGACCGTCAGCGAAACGCCCACGTTCTCGCGCCGGAACAAGTCATCACAGGCTTGCGACTCCGCGATCCCACCGATGCAACATTCCGCAACCGTCACGTCGACGGGCTCGCCGGTCGGATAGTGGATGTCGCTGGCAATCAAGCTCGCAACGCTTCGAGCCAGATTCATCGTTTGGTCCTCAAGTGACTCCCGGACGCCACCGAGACGCCCGTCGATGGCAGGGCGAATGCCCACTTTCGGTAACGAACCCGGAAAAACACTGGGGGCTGATTGGCCTGTCAAATTGATGGCTCCAGAGGAAGGTAGGTCGGCTCAGATGCGAAGATCATAACCAAGCAAGCGAACCATCTGGCTCAGCAGCCAGAGGAATCGACATCGGATGCGACCAGCGGATCACATCGGTGCAGACTCAAGCGATCCAATCTTGAATCACCCTTCCACCCACATCGGTGAGCCGGAAGTCACGTCCTTGAAAGCGGTGGGTCAGCTTCAGGTGATCAAGCCCGAACTGGTGGAGCATCGTCGCGTGCAGATCGTTGATGTGAACGGGGTTTTCTTCGATATGCCAACCGATCTCGTCGGTTGTCCCGTAAGTCATGCCCCCTTTGAGGCCCCCGCCCGCAAGCAGCATGGAATACGCAAAGGGGTGATGGTCTCTGCCAGTATTCGCATCGCGACAACGACGGTTCTCACCCAACGGCGTCCGTCCAAATTCGCTGCCCCAAACGACCATGGTGGAATCGAGAAGACCGCGTTGTTTTAGGTCACGGATCAAGGCAGCGATGGGCTTGTCCAAGCACTCGGCGTTGTGAAAGAGATTGAAGTCAAGCTCACTGTGCTTGTCCCAGGAGGCATGGATGATGTTGATGAATCGGACCCCACGTTCCACCATGCGGCGGGCTAGCACACAGTTCCTTGCAAACGTGTCATACGTCTTCAGATGACCGAGGGAGCCACGCCAGGTTTTCTTGGGCTCGGGTCGGCCCACGCCATAGGCTTCCAGGGTCTCTTGTGTTTCGTCGGCAAGATCAATCAGCTCCGGGGCGGCGGTCTGCATGCGATTCGCCAACTCGTAGTTTGCAATACGACTGGCAATCTCCGGGTCATGCACCTCTTGATAACGTCGCTGATTCGCGGCGCGAAGTGTGTCCAACCCCGCACGCTGCAACGCCGGCGGCAAGCCGGGCGGGTTGGTCAGGTTCAAGACGGGCTCGCCTTGATTGCGAAACAGCACACCGCCGTATGTCGACGGTAAGAACCCACTTTGATAGAGCGTTGCCCCGCCGCTGCTGCCGCGGCCGGCGGTCAAGACAACGTAACCGGGTAGGTTCTTGGATTCGCTTCCAAGGCCGTAGTTGATCCAGGAACCCATGGTGGGCATGCCGAATCGTGACACGCCGCATTGCATCATCAGTTGGCCGGGGTGGTGATTGAACTCTTCGGTGTGCAGGCTACGGACCAACAGCAGATCGTCAGCAACGCCGCCTAGGTTTGGCAGCCAATCGGAAAACTCCATGCCACATTCGCCATGCTTCTGGAACGTGCGCGGCGAGCCCATCAAGGTCGCGGAATCCGGTTGAATGAACGCAAACCGAGCCTTGTCTAGAATCGACTTGGGTAGCTTCTGTCCGTGTAATTCACGTAGCTTGGGTTTGTCATCAAACAAATCCAACTGCGAAGGCGCCCCAGCCATGAAGATGAAGATGCACGCCTTCGCCTTGGGCTCGAAGTGCGGCTGTTGATATAGCTCCTCATTGGAAGATGGTCTTGAGTCGATCGATTCGGCAGCTCGCAAGACACCGTCATCGGTGAGCATGGATCCGAGTGCCATCGCGCCCAGTCCGCTGGCGGTCGTCGTCAGAAACTCACGACGCTTTCGAATCGCATGGTGTTGCAAAAAATCCATGGCAGCTACTCGCGTGTGATGAATTCGTCGAGGTTCAAGACAATGCGAAGCGTGGCGACCCAGGAAGCATTCTCGGCCACCTCGGTCCCGCTTACGCGATGTCTGCCGATCAGCCGCGCAGCCTCCGCGTGGTGATGTGCGTAATACTCGCGACACGTCTGAAGCAGACGCTGGAAGTCATGGACTTCTTGATCACTTGGGGCGCGTGCGATGCATCGGCGAAGGGCACCGCGCAGCCGTCCAACGTCATCTCTGGGAGCGTCGTGTCCCAAGACCTGCTGTGCCATCGCCTGAGCGGCTTCTGCGAAGGTGTCGTTGTTAAGTGTGACGAGAGCTCCGATGGGCGTGTTGCTGCGGTCGCGTTGGACGTTGGTGACATTCGAATCGGGGCAATCGAAGGTGATCAGATTGGGATGGGGAGCTGTCCGCTTGAAGTATGTGTAGATCCCGCGGCGATAGCGATCCGCGTCCGTGCTTGTCTCCCATTTGAAACTGCTGTTGTAGGTCAAATCCGTGACGCTTGGCGGGATGGGAGGGAACACACTTGGACCGCCGATCTCTTTGGACAGTAGGCCACTGGCAGCAAGCGTGATGTCGCGGATGATCTCCGCTTCAACGCGAAAACGGTTCTGGCGGTGCATTAGCCGGTTGTTCGGATCGATATCCGCCAGGTCTCGGCGGTGGTGCGAAGACTGGCGATAGGTCGACGACATCACGATGGACTTGATCAGTCTCTTTCGCGACCAACCTTCCTCGATGAGCGAGCTGGCCAAGTGGTCAAGCAGGTGCGGGTGCGATGGCGGATCCCCACGCACACCGAAGTCATTCATCGTCGGTACGATGCCGGCTCCGAAAAGGTGTTTCCAGACATGATTAACCGCCACGCGAGGCACCAGCGGATTGAACCCATCCACCAGCCAACGCGCAAGGTCCAAGCGATCGGTGGGCTCGTCTAGGCGGCGTGACCTTATCGGTGGCAAGGTTGTGAACGTGTCGGTTTTAACCTCGTCCAACGGCTGCTTGAATTCACCTCTGCGGAGCACGTGCGTTGTACGAGGGTTCTTTTTGCGATGGGAAACCACGCGGACGCTGATCATCTGCTTAGCAACCTGGTCCGACAACGTTTCGCGTTGCGACCTGAGTTCCAGAGTTCGAGGGTCTCGGGTTTGGTAGTGGTCCACCAAAATAGCATCGGACTTGGCGTCGCGAAGTGCTTCCTGCAGGATCGTGCGGACAGCCTCCGGCATGCTTGTGTGGGGAAGCGCACCCGTGACCGCGGTGATTCGAAAACGCCCGATCGTGTGTTCGCTTCCATAAGTCTGCCGAAGCACGATCCGCAGCCGTTGCTTCCCTGCGTCCAGCGGTTTCCTCAACGCGAATGTTGCCCAGTGAGATTTTCCGAACTGAGGTGAGATGGCCCAGCCAGTTCCCTTGCGGCCCTCTCCCGTGATGCCATCAATGGCATTGATAACGGGCCAACGGGATTGCGAAAAATCCGCGTTGGCGGAAACAAATTTCATCTCCGTTGATTTAGCGACATTTCCGATGCCACCGGCAAACAGTTGGATCTCATTGAGTACGAAGTTTCCGTGTTTGGTCCGGCCCGGCCCCTTATGTACCGGTGAAACCATGGGAAGGACTTCGATTCGGATCCCGGTGATGTTCTCAACGGGGTTGGTGGCCTCGATCTTGTACTCGGCCTTGGCCGGGTTCTCGCCATCAACGACGTAAGATCCATCCTCTTGAAGCACGAAGTTGGTACCCTTCGGACCCGTGATGGTTGCGTTCTCAAGGCTGTGATAAGCGACGGCTTGATCCGTGATTAACGCGGCTTCGCGCCGCAGATCGGGTAACCATTGATCAATCGTGTTGCTCAAATGCTTGCGGCGTCCTGAGATCTCCTTGTCGATCCCACGGATATTAGAACGCAGCTCTTGCACCGCAAATGTTGACTTTGGAATCGCCGTGGTCGTTTCGTCGCCGTTATTGAAATAGGCATACAGCTGGTAGTACTCGCGCTGTGTGATTTGATCGTACTTGTGTGAGTGGCATCGCGCGCAACCCACGCTCAATCCCAGCCAAACGGTACCCAGTGTTTCTGTGCGATCCATCACGGCAGCCACTCGCCACTGTTCCTGATCGGTACCGCCTTCGGTATTGGTCAGGGTTTGACGGTGAAACGCCGTTGCCAAACGTTGATTCGGCTGGGCGTCGGGCAGCATGTCGCCGGCGAGTTGTTCGATCGTGAATTGGTCGAACGGCATGTCGTTGTTGATCGCATCGATCACCCAGTCGCGGTACCGCCACGCGTCCTCCCGATGCCGGTCCTTCTCGTAGCCGTCTGAATCGGCGTACCGGGCCTTGTCCAGCCAATGACGCCCCCATCGTTCACCAAAGTGCTGCGACGCGAGGAGGCGATCCACCAGGTCTTCGTAAGCATGTTCGGACGAATCATTGACAAATGCATCGACGTCACTGGGTTTGGGTGGGAGACCGATCAGATCGTAGTACAGACGTTTCATGAGCGTCGGTCGATCTGCCTCTGACGAGGGAGTAATGTTTCTCTCTTCCAGCTCGGCGAGAACCCACGCGTCGATGTCATTGCGTACCCAGGCCCTGTTCGTCACGCCAGGCGCTGGCCGTGTTTCCAAGGGACGGTACGCCCAGTGGACTTCCCAATCTGCTCCCGCCTCAATCCACTTTCGGAACAGCAACACCTCCTTGGGCGATAGCGAATCTCCCTCGGGTGGCATCCGCAAATCGGGATTATGGGATGTGATCCGTGCCAGCAGTTCACTGTTCACGGGGTCGCCCGGCAGAATTGCGCGTCCCCCGGAATCCACCTCTGCCAGCGCCGATTCACGGAGATGGAGTTGCAAGCCTCCCTGGGCGTCATCGGGTCCATGGCAGAGAAGGCAATGCTTCGCCAACAAGGGCTGGATATCGCGAGCAAATGACACATCGACATCTTCGACACCGGCGTCTCCATCCGCTTGCGTGAAGGAGGCCGCGAAGAGAGCCGCGTAGAGCGTGGCGCAAAGCCCGGCAAGCCGTCTTGTCATTGTGGATTCGGTTATCCTGGGAGCCTGATTGAAACCCGCTTGTAGTTTACCATCTGGGAAGCTTCGTGATTCGACTGCCTCATTTTCTGTTCACCTGTTTCGCGATCACCACCACCCTTGTTTGGGCGAGAGAGCAGCCCAACGTGATTCTCATCATGGCTGACGACGTCAGCTGGGAGTGCTTTGATTGCTATGGCGCGGAGGACTACAAGACACCTTACATAGACCGCCTGGCGGCCGAGGGAATCCGCTTCGAACACTGTTATTCCACGCCGATATGCACGCCGTCACGCGTGAAGCTGATGACGGGAAAGTACGGTTTTCGCAATTACACGCACTTTGGGTATCTGAATCCAAAGGAACGCACGTTTGGGCACATGATGCAGGAGGCCGGTTACCAAACCGCGATCGCCGGTAAGTGGCAGCTCAACGGTTTGTATAACACGCTGCCGGGCAACCAAGATTCCTCGCGGCCGCAACAGGCGGGCTTTCATGAGTCATTGTTGTGGCAGGTTACACGCGGGAAGGGTGGAGACGGTGGCGAGCGTTTTTGGGAGCCCCCTTTGGAACACAACGGTAACTTCATCACGAAAGAAGCGAACGCGGGGAAGTACGGGCCGGATTTGCTCACGGATTTCGTGTGCGATTTCATCGAACGCAATCGTGACCAGCCGTTCTTTGTCTATTACCCGATGGTCTTGGTGCATGATCCCTTCGTACCGACGCCAGACACAGTGGGCCAGCAGGCGATTTCCCATGCGCTCAACAAGGCTCCCAAGGGATACGACGCCAAGAAGGCCAACTTCGTTGCCATGGTGCAGTACATGGACAAACTGATCGGGCGAATCACCAGGAAAGTCGATGCGTTAGGGCTGGGGGAAGACACCCTCATCATGTTCACCGCGGACAACGGCACCAACACGGGTATTCGCTCCCAGTGGAACGGCCGGGAAATCCGAGGTGGGAAAGCGGGAATGAAGGACAACGGCACGCATGTCCCATTCGTCGCGCGCTGGTCAGGCCATACACCCAATGGGACGGTGCTGCCGGACTTGGTCGACTTCACGGACTTCTATGCGACGCTATCGGATGCCGCTGGCCGGGCCCGAGAGGCGAACGATCCCGTTGATGGCCGAAGCTTTTTCCCACAGCTCAACGGCGAGGTCGGCGACCCGCGCGAATGGGTGCTGTGTCACTATCAATGCTACTGGAAGAAGACACCGGGGCAATTCGCGCGAACGGCCCGCTATAAGCTTTATCGCGATGGACGCTATTACGAAGTTCCCGTCGACCTGGACGAAGCCAATGAGTTGGGCGACGCGGCCGGCCGTGAAGCGACCGCGGTTCGAAGAGAACTCTCGCACCTGCTGGAGCACTGCCCGCCAGTCCCAGCCGGCGCACTGGACAAGAACACGCAAGAACGGCCGACTTATCCTGACACACCCGATCTGTTCGCCCGGTAAGTTCCGTCTTGGCATCGACGGAATCAAAGTTTACTGATCTGCCTTCTATGATTGCGGCTTGGTGTTGAAACGCTCGGTCGAGAAGGACCAGAGCTTGCCTTGATCATTGGTGATCAGGACACGATAGAAGTATGCGGTGCCGGGTTGTAGTCCCGACAGAGTGAATTCATTCTTCCCATCTCGTAGCGGGAACGCTTGGGTGCAGTTTTCCCATGCGCGATCATCGGCTTGTGTCGATTGACTGACAATCGAATGGCGTTCGGTGGCATGCAGCTTTCGTTTGGCAAACGTCAGGCAGTCTGTTACTCCGTAGTGGATTTGGACCCGAGCATTCGTTCCAGCACGCGACATGGTCAGCCGAATTCGGGCCGTTTCACTCGAAATGTTTGCAGAGACGATTTCCCGGATCTTGGCTGGCAGTCGGTTGAGCTGCTTGGTGACGTTTGGACTCAGGAAAACCGGCAACGCAGTCGGAACCCGTCGCGTGGGTGGCAACGCAGGCGTCTCAAAGTAGCGCATCCCACCCGTCCCCATCACGAACTCGCCACCAGGTTCGGTGAGCCAGTACTTGTTGGAGGCAGCCTTCGAACGAAAGTAAAATGTGTCCATGGGATACCAGTGATCGTCGTCTCCCAAGTGCCATCCGCGTCGGCGCACCTCGCGCACTCGATCGCCCGAACGCTGAACATGGGGTGGGCCTGGAACCTCGCAGAATGAACCAGGTGAGAGATTCTCGATTCCTTTGCCACCATTCCACTTGCGTCCGACTGCGTAAAGTCTCCAGCGCTCGGTGGGATGGTCCCAGAAGTACCCAAAATAGGTGTCGTAATCGCCCTGTGTTTCAACACGCAGCGCTTGCACGCACTCCCTCGGGCGATGCGGCATGGCAATCCAATCTCGCAACTTCACACCGGATCCTTCGTGGCCAAAACCGCTGAACGTGGCGTCACGTGAACCCGCCGCGAGCAGATGGGGCATTTCGGCAAGTGCCGGAACGCCCTTTCCCTTGCCAGCGGCCCACATCGAAAAGTTGAAAACGCCTTTGCTGCGGCCGTCAGCTTCGAAGGAAGTTCCGAAGTAGCCAAAGGGTGTTGTGATCGGCGAATAGCTGCTGAACTCGCAGGTGCTACGCGTGGACATGACCCACGTGCGACTCTGCTTGATCGCGGAACAGGAATAACGACCGTGAACCGCCGCAGGCCGCCAGCGCGCACGAAGTAGTTGCGCGTTGGCGACTGCTGAACCAAACACATCCACGGTGTGTAGCGCACCGACGCCCGTGTCTGGTTGCTCAATGAGATTGGCCTTGACGGTGATGGTATGCTCGCCTGGTTCCTGGATTTCGAAGGCCAATTCCCATGGCTGAGCGTTTTCTGCCGACGCAGAAACTGTCGTGACGGTATGTGACTGCTTCCCCAGTGAAATCGTCAACCTAGATCCGGCTTGACGTTCGGTGACGCGCATGTTGACGCTCAAACGAACGACGCCCGGCTCAGGTAGCCACACATGCCAGCGAAGCGTGCCTTGCGTCGACTGCCAACGTTCTAGGACCGCGAAGTTCGGCTGGATCAGGTCCGCGTCGCCGACTTTCGGCAGGGCCGACTGTCCGCTTGCGACGCAAGTGCCGTTATCAAAGAAGCCGTTGCTCGCCGTGAGGATCAACTTCCCATTTAGCGCCCGCTGCCCGTTGAGGAAGTAGTGACGGCCTCGGTCGTCGACGCCACCTCGAAACAACGTGGGAGCTGATTCAAGCTGCCCGATTCCAATGGGAACCGCCAATCGGGCATGCGAATCCTCCCCGCATGTCAGAGAAGGTAGGATGGCAACGAGAGACAAAACGCTGTGCTTGGCCAGCGATCTCGCCCGCTTCGTCACGCGACACCGCTTCCACTTCATCGAGCTTCCAACCTCCACGTAGGATTCAGGTACCAGCTGGGTCCTGGCCGCCATCCCACGGACCGGCGTACTTCATCCATTCTGGATCCACCAGCTCACTCCCATAAGTGCCAGCTGACCACCCTGGTATATGGCGTGCTTCGGCACGCGACGCCGAGAGATTCTCCCACTTCGCCGCCCAGCCCGGGTCGTCGGTCGAAATCGCGCGTTTCTCTCCATCGACAAAGTACACCTTCCCATGGAGATAGCTCTGCGCACCGAGATTGACGACGGCCATCGCGGCTGCCCCAAGGTCAGGTGGATTGCTGCACTTCATGGGGTCCGCCGCTTCGCAAGCGTCGAGCCAATTGGCGAAGTGGGCGAGGGTGGTGTTCTTAACGGGTGTGGTCGTGATGCGTTCTTCTTTTTGCCGCACATTGGTCACGGGCCCGCGTTCGGGAATGAAGTCAAAGCCATCGAATGACTCGCCATTTCCAAATGCGAACGTGCCAAAGTGACCGCGGATCAACTGATTGACCCGGGATGCCTCGTTGCACATGGTTGCCGTCACCAGCCCCTGCACGCCTTCATTAAAGTCTGCGACGACAGTCGCCACATCGGGTACGTCTCGACCGTCGTACTCCATGTAGATCCCACCCGCGCCGGTGACCCGTCCTGGCAATCGCAATCCCGTCGCTTTCAGCATGGATGTTGTGCGATGTACAAACAGGTCCGTGAACATGCCGCTGCCGAATGGCCAGAACCGTCGCCATTGCTTGTAGACTTCGCGGTCGAACGGGAGTTCAGGAGCAAGGTCGTGCTCGGTGCCGAGCCATCGCTTCCAATCGATCGTGCTTGGCGACATGGACTGTTCTAGCTTGTAGTAACGCCATTGTCCCATGTTGCTGTTGCGGAAGTACTCCGTTTGAAATCCGAGGACTTTGCCCAGCTTTCCGCCCTGCAGCAACGCACGGACCTCGTTCCACACGGGCAGGCTGGTCGACTGGACGCCCACCTGCATGACCTTGCCACTTTCTTTCCAAGTCTTCTCAACGCTAAAGGCCTCTTCGACCGTCTTGGTCATGGGTTTTTCGCAATAGACATTCAGTCCAGCCTGGAGCGCATCGACCGTTTGCTTGTGGTGCCAGTGATCGGGTGTGCCGATGCACACGGCATCGAGATTCTCCTTCTCGATCATCTCGCCATAGTCGACATAACGCCCGGGATCGGTGCCGGTCTTCTCCTTGATGTAGTCCGCAGCCTTGTCTCGCTGATTCTCGTAGACTTCCGCAACGCCCACGAGTTCAATCTTGCGTCCGGCGTTGTGAAGCTCGCAGAGCGACCCGACGTGAGCCCGGAACCCACGACCTCCAGGGCCGATGAAGCCGATCCGCATGCGCTCATTGGACCCTGCGGCAGCCTGGGCTCGCTGGGCGCTTAATCCCACCACGGAGGTGGTCGCAGCCACCGTAGCGGAACGCTGCATGAACTGGCGGCGAGTTGTTGAAACGGGTTGATCGTTCATGATGGGTTGTACTCGTGGATGGAATTGGGAATGTTCTCGCGAGCGCTATTTCGATCGGGAGCCGTCCGCGCCGCCTGGGAAGCACGTGATCACGCATGTTCGCGATCTCCGAGCCCGATACTTTACACGGTCGTGGACGCGATGTTGCGAATGGGCATGTGCGGAATGTCGTGGTGGTGGGCGAAGTATGAAACAGGACGGCATCAGCGATGGACATTGGCAACGATGGCAGAGACGATTCCTTGTCACACCTCCCCGTCAACCGAGGGGCGCTTCAAAAGGATCAAGCAGTTGTGTCTAAGGCAGCGTCCAATGGCGAGACCCGCACTTTGCAGAGACCTACCGACGCGGAATACATCGCAATACTCGGCCGTTTACGAAAGGCGTTTCCGAGCCCCATCTTGGATCGAGAGCACGATGCGCGATTGGAATCCTTGATTCGACAATCGCTTCAGAAGGCCGACAAGCTGAAGCTGTCACGGCCGCTTTTGGGGACTTCTTCCCAATCGGATGACTGCCGCAGGTTGAAACATCGGCTCTGCGAGCAACCGCAGAACGCAGAGGATGTGACGGAACAGCTCGCTGAGTATTTGCAGGGGATGATGATCCTGGGGCACCCGCAAACACAGGTCAATGTCGGGCCGTCCCCGACGATCCCCAGCATCGTTGGTGGCTTGCTGCCAACGATTTACAACGCAAACCTGGTGAGCGATGAGGCTTCCGGGCGGGTCTCCCGTGCGGAGACCGAGGCGATCGCGATCACGGCAGACTTGCTTGGCTATCCGCCTGGCGTCGCGGACGGAGTCTTTACATTTGGAGGCACCGGAACATTGCTGTACGCGGCGAAAGTGGGATTGGAGAAAGCGTGTCCCGGAACGCGTCGGACGGGGCATCGGCATCCAGCGGTGATCCTTTGTTCTCACCAGGCACACCATTCTTCCATGAACGTGGCGAGCTGGTTGGGTTTGGGGGAAGACCATGTTGTCCATGTGGCCACGGGCGTCGACAACAGTCTTCGGCTGGATGATTTTGAATTCCAGCTAAGACGGGTGCTCGCGGACGGTAATCGCGTCGCGTGCATCATCGCGACAGTGGGAACCACCGACGCGTTTGGTCTGGACGACTTGCAGGGAATGCGTCGCATTCGCGACGCCCTCGCCGCGGAGTTTCAGTTGAGTTACCGACCCCACCTTCACGCCGATGCGGTGATCGGATGGGCTTGGCGTGTCTTTTGTCGCTATGACTTTATGGAGAATGAGTTAGGGTTTTGTCCTCGAACGCTTCGGGCTCTCGAGAAAACGCATGATCGCCTTCAGGCCCTTCCACTCGCAGACTCCATCGGCGTCGATTACCACAAAACCGGCTTCGCGCCCTACATCTCGAGTGCCGTCGTGTTCCAGGACAAGAAGGACCTTCGCTTGATCGCCCGCGAGGCAGATTTCACACCGTATCTGTTCAGCTCGGGTGATTACCATCCCGGGACGTTCACATTGGAAACCTCTCGGAGTGGCGCGGGTCCTATGTCAGCCTTGGCAAACTTGCGGCTTTTCGGCACGAAGGGTCTTCAAAGTCTCCTTGGGCACTTGGTCTCGATGGCCGATTACTTCAGGAGCCAACTGGAGGCGCATGCGGTTGCAGCTGTACTCAACGACCGCAATGGTGGACCGGTCACGCTGTTTCGAGTCTATCCGGCAGGGGTCGATATGCGGGCGATGCTGGCGGCCGAGAGGACCGACCGGGCCTATCAAGATCGTGTGCGGGCCCACAACGATCTCAACCGACGTGTGTTCGAAATGATTCAGAAGGAAGCACACCGTGGCGAAGGCGCGCTGCTGTCGATGACAGAATGCTGCCACGAGACTGATCACGGCGAGCCAATCGTTGCGTTAAAGTCGTATCTCCTGAGCCCGTTTTGCGAGCCCGAACACTGTGATGGCGTTCTGCATTCCATTGACCGAGCCCGTCGTTCACTCGAATAAGGCGACCTGATTAGGACTCAGTCGACCAGGCATCCGAATGGGCTCTTCGCAGATGCCGTCCGCGTGTACGAGCAAGGCGAAGTGCATGCCATTCGTGGCCGCCCGAACACTCGTCGGTGGGTACTCTAGCTCCATGGTGTTGAATGGGGCATGATAGCCGACCGTTCAATTCGATGCTTAGGCCAACGATGCTCTCTCGATAAAGTAAGTCCGCCGCATGCTCACGCCTTTTCACATTGCGATTCCAGTTCGCGACATTGCCGAAGCCCGAACGTTCTATGGGACGAAGATGGGGCTCGCCGAAGGACGAAGTGATACCAACTGGATCGACTGGAACATGTTTGGTCATCAGGTGGTGACGCACCTGAATCCGACCTTGGGGCCCGAGGGCAAAGTGCCCAATCATTGCAACCCGGTGGATGCGCATGCCGTACCGGTGCCTCATTATGGTGTTGTGTTGCACGTCGACACTTGGAAGCTGCTCGCCGACCGGGTACGCACCCTTGTGGATGACTTCATCATCGAGCCTTATGTTCGCTTCGAAGGTCAGCCTGGTGAGCAGCATACGATGTTCTTTGCTGATCCCAGCGGGAATGCTTTGGAATTCAAAGCCTTTGCTAACATCGAAAGTGAGTTATTCGCCAAAGCGGCACGATGATCCATTGTCGATGAGGTCAACGTGATTCCAAGGCTTTGCGCAGCGCCGCCCCTGTGAGGGAAGCATCCTTGTCGGCCACTTGACGTGGTGTTCCCTCGGCAATGATGTGGCCGCCCATGGTTCCCCCGCCGGGCCCCAGGTCGATGATGTGATCGAAAGCCGCCAGCAACTCCATGTGGTGCTCGATCACCACCACCGAGTTGCCTCGCTGCACCAGTCGATCGAGAACGATCAGCAGACGCTGCACGTCCGCGAAATGCAACCCTGTCGTCGGTTCATCGAGGATGTAGAGGGTTTTGCCACTTGCTTTTCGAGCCAACTCCGTGGCCAGCTTGATTCGCTGTGCCTCGCCGCCACTGAGCGTCGTGCTGGTTTGGCCCAACGAAACGTACCCCAGGCCAACGTCCACGAGCGCGCGGAGGGGCGTTTCCGCAGCAGGGACATTCTCAAAGAACTGATGAGCTTGATCGATCGTCATAGAAAGCACATCCGCAATCGAAGCCCCTTTGAAACGAACGCTGAGCGTTTGGCGATTGAATCGCTTTCCGCCACAACGCGTGCACTCGAGCAACAGGTCACTGAGGAAATTCATTTCAACGCGTTCGAATCCGTTGCCCTTGCAGAGGTCGCAACGACCCGCACCAGAGTTGAAGCTGAAGCGGCCTGATTTGTAACCGAGCGTTTTGGCTTGCCGCGTCGACGCAAAGACCTTGCGGATGGGATCCATCACCCCGGTGTACGTGGCGGGGCAACTGCGAGCACTGCGGCCAATGGGCTGCTGGTCGATCGGCACCAGTTTGTCGATCTGCTCCACCCCCTTGAGTCCCTTGAACGTTGAGGGGGGATCGGCAAGCAGCTCCAGCTGCTGCGCAACGGCGGGTAACAGCGTGTCGATGACAAGGGAGCTCTTGCCGCTGCCTGACACCCCACTCACACCGACCAACAGTCCAAGCGGCAGTTGCAGGTCAACCGACTTCAGGTTGTTGGTCGTCACACCCTTCAGTTCGATGTACCCGGTGGCGTCACGTGTCTCATCTCGCGTGACACCGATCTTCGCAGTGCCGCCCAGGTAGCGACCGGTCACGCTGTTGGCGCTGCTTGCGATGCTGGCCTGCGTTCCCTCGGCAACCAGATGTCCACCCTCGGTGCCGGCACCTGGACCGATGTCAATGACATGGTCCGCCGCCCGTATGGTGTCCGCGTCGTGCTCGACGATGACAATCGTGTTGCCTGCTTCACGAAGCCGATCGATGGCTTCGAGCAGTCGCCCATGATCCGAGGGGTGGAGTCCGATGGAGGGTTCATCCAGCACGTAGCACACACCCACCAGACCACTGCCGATGCTGGTGGCCAAACGCACGCGTTGCAATTCACCGCCACTGAGAGTCTCGGCACGGCGATCCAGCGTCAGGTAGTCGACCCCCACTTGTTGAAGAAAACCGATTCGTTTTTCGATCTCGGTCACGATGGGAGTCGCCACAGCCGTTTCGAGGTTGTTCAACGACTCGACGGATCGCCGGAGACTTTCGCATGCGGCATGCAGTGGCATGGCACACAATTGGTCGATCGCCATGCCCCCGATCGTAACGGCAAGAGACGCCTTGCACAGCCTTCGTCCGTCGCACGCAGCGCACGGCACTTGGGCATCTCCCTGTGCGACCTGCCCCAGGCCATTGCACGTCGAACAGGCACCATAGGGGCTGTTGAAGCTGAAGGACCGCGGTTCCAGGCTATCAAAACTCTGGCCACAGTCCACACAGGCAGCGATTGTGTTCATCAGTTGTGAGCGTTCCGCTCGTTCCGCTGTGTCGATCAGCGCGGAACACATGCCATTGCCCAGCCGGATGGCCAGCCTCGTCGACTCATCCAGTCGCGTTCTGGAAGACGCGCGGACGATGATTCGGTCGACGACCGCCTCGATCGTGTGGTTCTTTCGAACCGCCAGCTTGGGCACCTCTTCCAAGCGATACACCGTGCCGTCCACGCGGACACGATTGAGTCCATGGCTGGCAATCTTTTCCAGCACGTCCTTATGAGCGCCCTTGCGTCCTCGAACCATCGGGGCCATCAGCGTCAGTTTCGTGCCCTCATCGAGTTGGCTGAGTGCTGCAACGATGGCGTCGGCAGTTTGCGTTGAAATGGGGTTGCCGCAACCGACGCAGTGTTGCGTACCCACGCGCGCAAACAACAGCCTCAGGTAATCGTAGATCTCGGTCACCGTGGCAACCGTACTCCGCCCGCCGCGGACCGATGACTTCTGATCGATGGCCAGTGTCGGTGCGAGACCCTCGATGGCATCCACATCGGGCCGCGGGATCACATCCAAGTACTGGCGGGCGTAGGTCGACAGACTGTCGATGAACTGACGCTGGCCTTCCGCGTAAAGCGTGTCGAAAGCCAGCGAGCTCTTGCCGCTCCCCGAGACACCGGTGATGACGGTGATCGCTTGGTGCGGGATCCTCACATCCACATCGCGCAAGTTATGTGCGCGAGCACCACGAACGTGAATCACTCGTTGATCTGGAATAGGACTCTTCGTGGCAACCATCGCGTTCAAGCCAGCGGAGACAAGGACGTGTGTCTGTCACTCCTATTCATCTGGCATGCACGCACACTTGTCCACCGAACGTGCCGATGCGCTGCTTTGATGCCAAGATTGGCAGGTGCTTCAGACGCCACCCAAGCCATTTCAACGGAATCTGTCGCCGCTCACTTCGGAGCGATCATGCAGATCATGCGGCGACCATGTTGCTGAGGCTTGGTCTCGACTTTGCCGAACTGGCTCAGCGTTTCGATCACCATTTCCATCACGCGACGGCCTTCCTCGATGTGGGCCATTTCACGACCGCGGAACAGGACGCTGACCTGGACCTTATCCTTATTCTCCAGAAACTTCTCCGCCTGGCGCACCTTGGTGCGGATGTCTTCATCACCCGTCTTGGGGCGCAGTCGGATCTCTTTGGTCTTCGTCGTGTGCGAAGTACCTGAGTGTTTCTTTTTGTTTCGATCGTATTTGAATTTGCCGTAATCCATGATCCGGCAAACGGGCGGTCGCTCATTGGGGGCGACTTCGACCAGATCGAGGCCTGCCTCATCGGCCAGCCTGAGGGCCTCTTCCGTAGGAATGATTCCCAGTTGTTCGCCCTTGTCGCTTACCACGCGAATGGGCGAGATCCGAATTTGATTGTTGATTCGGGTTGAATCTCGCGTTTCGGGTTGAACGTTTCGTCGTGCCAACGCCACTCAGATTTTCTACTCCGGCCGGTGATCCCAGCGCAAACTGTTATGAAGGGGGTTTCTGGGACACAAGGCACTGACGCGTCATTCGGAAATTCTCCGCTCACCCTGACAAACATGAGTTGGATCCAGTCCGCACGAACACCGTCGTTGCACGATATCCCGCCATTGAGGTAAGGCTTAGCTCACCACACAGGATTATCTGGGTCACGCTGGCGGCGAGTCAACCGAGAAACGATGAATTTTCCGCGTTTTGCGGGCTGTGACGCTGGTGCGGGCTCTGCAACGCGACGACGTCCGCGACGGCTTGACGGATCGTAGGGCCCATCGCACACTACCCGCCCCGGGAGGTCTGGCTTGGAGGTGATGAATACACCCGGAAAGTGCCGACTGCCCCACTACGGCTCGTGCCGAGTCTCCGTATCCGGGCGATTAGCTCAGTTGGTTAGAGCGCCACGTTGACATCGTGGAGGTCAGAGATTCGAGTTCTCTATCGCCCATTCAACTTAACCCCGTGCTGGAACGCGATTTAGCGTTACCGTCTTTGTGACGAGCGGCATGTTTTTGCAACGTTTCGGGACAGTCCCACTGTCCCACAATGTTTCGGAGCATGCGAGATGCCGCGAAATCGAAGTGAACAGCCCGCGTATTCGTACCACGTGAGCGGGCAGGCCCGAGTGAGGCTTGGCGGGAAGGTCTACTATCTCGGCAAGCATGGAATGCCGGATAGCTACGCCCGTTATTATGCCCTGTTGGCTGAGTACAACGCCAACGGAAAGCAACCACCCGGTCGTGATGAGGGCGACGTGGTTGAGCGGCTGGCCGATGACATCAAGCGAGTCCGTCACGTCACGGAGCTGTTTCGGGCCAACAAAATCAAGAAGTATGAAGGCAACCAGGCGATGACCAATCGCTATCACAACCTTTGCGACTTGATAAACGAGCGTTTCGGCAATGAGCCAGTGACGGAGTTTGGCCCGCTTCGTCTTCAAGAACTGCGAAGTGTGATTCAGCAGCAGGGAATCGGGGATCCTAAGTTCCGACGTCCAAACTGCCGTCGCCAGACGAACGAATTGACCCGCAACATCGTGCGGATCTTCAAATACGGGGTTTCGCAGCAATTGGTCCCTGCCGAGCTACTTGTCGCGTTGCAGTCCGTCGAACCCTTGGAATCCGGAGAAGGGATTGACCACGCGAAGCGAAAGCCGGTTCCGGTTGAGGACGTCGGCAAGACGCTTCCGTTTCTGACATCGACGGTGCAAGCGATGATCCGCGTCCAGCTGGCAGCCGGGATGCGACCGGGTGAGCTCTTCCAGATGACCCCTGCCATGATTGACCGAACGGGGCCGACGTGGTTTTACAAACCAGCGAAGCACAAAACGGAACACCACGGAAAGACTCGCGTGATTCCGTTGAACGAGGACGCCGTCGCCGCACTAACGCCGTACCTGTTCGGCGATGCGGATGAGCTCTGCTTTGTCACGCAGAAGGAAACCGCATGGAACAAGGATTCTTATCGTCGAGCCATCACAAGAGCGGCTGAGCGTGCCGGTGTGCCTCACTGGACACCGTATCGTATTCGTCACGCGACGATTCAAAGTGTCCGCGATGCAAGCGGGGCTGAGGCCGCACAGGCGATAGCGGGGCACTCTCGCATTTCAACGATTGAGCGTTACTCGGAAGTGTCAAAAGAACGTGCTGCAGAGGCCTCAAAGGCTGCCCCGCGGCTGGGGTAAATCGTAGAATCAACCAACCACCTGAGCGACGGCTTGGGCGGTCTACCAAATCATGTGGGCGACGGTTCACGTGATGGCATCCCGGTCCCGTCGGTGGTTTCTCCAACACCACCGGCGGCCGTGGTGCCGCGAAGATTGGAGATCAATTGAGCACATCTGCGGAAGCGTTCTTTCAATGGGGTAATCGATACCGGGATATGTTGGTTTGCCCGGAACCAAAGAATGCTCAAGAAGAAATGATCCTTGAGGTGCGGCGCGCTACGCTTTGGAACGACCTGCGTCCGATTCTAGAGACGCTTGCCGAAGATTCCGTGAAGGCCGGAATCGATTCATCGCCATGCTATCGCCTGCTTGGAGCGATCGGCACACCTGCGGTATCGGACGACACACTGGATAACGTTTGGATCGTTGCGAAACAATTGTCCGCTCAACAAACAAGGCGGGAGTCGGCGAATCTTGCAACGGAAAGCCAGGGGACCATCCCAGCAGATAAACGGACTAAGCCGATGTCGAAGATAGAGGCGCTGCGTTTCATCAAGTGGCCATCGCACGCCCAAAGCGAACGCCAAGCCCGCGACTGGCTTACTCAATCAATTGAGGACGGCGAGTACCACTGGGAGCGAATCAACGACAAAAAAGGCGTCTATCACCTAGACGACTTTCCCAAAGAGTGTTGGCCGGAGATCAAGAAGACTTGATAGAACGGGTTACGACGACTTAGGACGACTTGCGACGACGGCCCAGTTTTCGCCCTGATACTCCCAGCGTTGCACCTCAACGCAAGGGAGTTTTTTCATGCCTGTAGTCGACATCACCAAGCAAACCGTCCAGCGGATTCTGGCCGAGGACGTTGTCTCATTCTCCGAAGCCCAAAGCGAAATCGCGGCAGCGACACGACGACGTCCAGATAAGTCCACGATGCATCGTTGGCGGCAAAGGGGCGTCGGAGGCGTGAAGCTTGAGGCCATTCGCCTCGGCTCTCAATGGTTCACATCGCGTCAAGCCATCACGCGATTCATCGATGCCCGCACAGCTCAGAGTCTCGGGGTCTGACCGAACAGCCTGCCCCGCCAGGGCACGACGAGGCAGGCGTTCGCCAAAGCAATCAGTCGCATGCCAGTGCGACATCAGAGTGGACATCCAACTTGGAAGGATCAGATGAACAATCGAATCATACGGCGACCTGCAAGAAAGCCAAGGCCAACTCAGGAACAACCGGGGACGATCGGCCAGACGTTTGCCGCCCTGATCTGGGCGTGGCACTTGTCCGCAGCAAAGGACACCTCGGCCCGCGATGAGTGGGAATCGGCGCGACGCATCGTGATGCCGCATGCCCGGCGGGAGGTGCGACGGTGAACGGCGACGAGCTCTTATCGAGGCTAGACTCGATAGGCTGGACAACCACCCTGGCGCCGGAGTCAATCGACGCGTTGGCAGCGTTGCGACTTCGCGGTAGTTCGTTCGAGTTGGCGGCGATTACTGCGGAACTGGCGCTCGAACACCAGCCCATCACGTTGCGGGGGCTTTTCTACCGAGTTGTTTCGACGGGTTTCTTTCCGAGCACGGATCAGAGGTACTACTCACGGCTTCAGCGTTTGGTGTCGACGCTGCGATCGGAACACCTGATTCCATACTCGTGGATCGTGGACAACCTTCGCTCAACGATCAAACCATCGTCCTGGTCGGGGCTCTCGGATTTTGCTGATACGGTACGGAACGCGTATCGCCTGGACTTCTGGGCGTCGCTCGACGATTGCGTTCACGTGTTCGTCGAAAAGGACGCGATGACCGGCGTGATTGCCCCGGTAACAGAAGAATTTGACGTTCCTCTGTCTCCCGTACGAGGGTATGTCAGTGATTCCTTTGCCCATGCGTTGGGGTCGCAGTTCGCCAAAATCAAGAAACCGATTCATTGCTTCTATCTGGGCGACTTTGACCCTAGCGGCTTCGATCTTGAGCGATCGTTGGTCGACAAACTGGGAATCCACTCGGGCAAGAAGTTCTTGTTTGCCGACGACAGTTCGCATATCGCGCTAGCAGAGGATCTTGCAAAGACGACGGATCTGAGAGGCGCATTCGTCACTTGGGAGCGCCTGTCACTCACGGAAGATGACTTCGAAACCCACAACCTAATTGAGCTCGAGGTCAAAAAGACCGACACAAGGGCCAGTCAGTTCATGCGAGAGCATGGCCAGCGTTGTGCCGAGGTGGATGCGCTGGATCCCAACGTGATCCGCCAGCGTGTGCGTGAAGCCATCACGCGTTACGTGCCGGATAAAAAATGGCAGAGGCTGCAGG
This sequence comes from Planctomycetota bacterium, assembly GCA_039189905.1. Taxonomy (GTDB): domain Bacteria; phylum Planctomycetota; class Planctomycetia; order Pirellulales; family Pirellulaceae; genus Rhodopirellula. Next base: position 5,495 of record JBCCYK010000070.1, on the reverse strand, counting down.
AGGTTGAGTTCCTGGAGCGTGAAAGCTGGGAGGCCACTTTGGGTCAGTTTGCGAAGGTGGGCCAATGAACTTTCGCACAGCCTCCCACGCCCTCCTGGAACTAAACGAAGCGATCCTAAATCGTGAACCCATCGTCAACTACGCCGATGGCACAACGATGGAAGGCTTCGTCCTGAGTCCAGGACAGCTGACGGTGGTGGGGGCGCCCCCGGGGACCGGCAAAACCGCGTTGGCGATGCAACTCGTGTTTGAAGCGATGGAGCAGCACCGGGATGTCCCGGTTGTCATTGCAAACGCGGAGACCGACATGAAGTCGCTTCTGCGGCGTGAGGTCTCGCGGCGGTCCCAAGTATTGCTGCGTGACCTTCGTCATGCAATCTGCACCGACTTGGAGATCGAACGCGCCCAGCAGGCCGTGAGCGAGCTCGTGGAGCTCTGCCCGCGCATCGCTTACATGGAGCCGCCTTTCAACGCGGGCGAGCTCTCGATACTACTGGAAGGCGATAAGCAGGGGATTCTCGTCGTCGACTATCTCCAGATGTTTCGTTTGTCCGGCGTTGACGCTCGCTCGGGTGTCGATGATGTCGTGGCGGTGATCTGCGCGTTGGCGAAGCAGGGATGGGCCGTGCTGGCCTTATCGGCGACTACGCGAAATTCGAAGGACGGACACGACCACGCCAAGCTGGGTCTCCATTCGTTCAAGGAGAGCGGTGAGATTGAGTTCCGGTCACACGTGGCATACGTGCTCCGGGACGTGACGGGCGAGCAGCTCAATTCCACCAGGCATATCGAGATTGAGTGCTTGAAGGAACGGGACGGACCGGCAGAGTCGCTCAAGCTGGCGTTTGAGGGCCGCTACATGCGGTTTGAGAAGGCTGTGCCAGAGCCGCATGAGGAGTTCAACGAGTATGCAGAACACCAGCCGGAGAGCGTGTTCTGATGCATCGGAAGCTCTCTAACAAAACGAACGCCGGACGAAGCAACAAGCGATGGAAGGACGGAAGGCACCTATCGGAAGTGATCATGCCGACGCTCCCCGGTTCGTCCCACTGTGCCGTTTTGTGGACGTGTTGGTTCCACGGCGAGATCAACGACAAGGGCTTCACGGTCTTCGATTTGACCAAGTCGCAACTGGCAGTGTTGTGCTGCCTGAAGGAACGCCGCATCGCCGACATCCTCCGCGAACTGGAACGTGGTGGCGTGATTATCACCAACAGAGACGGCTGCAATTCCGGAGGTCGTGGACTCGGTTCTGAGAGGGCCATCACAGGAAAACCCTTCAATGAAAACCATGCACCACAGTGCACCCCTGCCAATAAAGAAACCATGCACTCCAGTGCATCCTAGTGAACAAATAAACCATGCACTCAGCTACCAAAACCATGCACTCCAGTGCCAAAAACCATGCACTCCAGACGTACCCTCTCAATGACAGTGTCATTGCGAGCGTTTCACGGTCGCTTCGCTGTTCACGCTCGCAAGTGTTCTTGAAAAACGTTCCGAAAAGGCGCCAACGAAGGGCCGCGAGATGACCGGACCGCGCTATCGCCTGACGATCGAAAGCACGTCCAAGGACGACCGGACGATGCCCAATCTGAGGCGGCTGTTGAAGGCGATGATTCGCGGCTACGGCTTCCGGGTCGTGGACATCGAACCGCTAGTGGAATCAAACGAACCGACTCGGAGACCGAAGCCATGAACCTTGAGCAGTGGATTGAACTGGCTGACCACGAACTGGTGCGAGACCACGTCCGCCCCGACTTCGTTCGTTGTTTCCTTCGGGAGATGGTCGACATCTCAATCGAATTGCGCCGGAGAAGCGAGGCAATCCAAGAGCGTGAAGCCCAGCTGACAGCGCTACACGAGAAGGCAGAAGCCACAGTCCTGAGACTTGAGACACTCAACCAGGAACTTTCCATGGAACGTGACGGCTTGGTGTAGACCGTTTTGCAAAAGGGAGTTGAAGCATGACCAAGCCGAGCGACGAATTCAGGGTTCCCATTGTTTTCGTAACGAAAGCCGTTTGCCCCAGGTGCAAGAGCGAGAACCTCACGTCGCAAGATTCTCGCCCCAATGGAGACGGCACTCGAACACGTCGCACCAAGTGCAACACCTGCGGGCTGCGTTTCAAGGTGGTGGAAGAAAAGTCCACCGATTTCGTTTGAGGTATCCAGATTCTGGATAGTCCCGAGTGGACACCCCATAGATTTGCTTTAACTCAACAACCGATGGCGTCACGAAAGCCAAGAAACTCAACCACCATCCAACGAATCCAAGCCACCATGGTCACCGAAGCACTCGACAAGATCGCCGCCCTGCGTCGCAAACGCACACGCGACGCCATGCACACCTACCAGGACGTGCTGGCTGGCTTGGTGCGTGAGGGCACGGCAACGCCAAGCCCCGAAACCGTCGATGAGGTCCTCAACTCAACCGGAAAGACCATTGCGGATCTTGAGCGTGATCTGAAGCTTTTCGCCGACCGGGAGCATCACCGCGAAGTCATCGCTGAGTTTGAGGCACTCCAAGAGAAGCGGCCCGGTATCGAAGCCCAGGTTGAGAAAGAGAACAAGCGATTCGAAAAGCTTGTTGACGAGCACGAGAAGCGATTGGCCCCTCTCGAAGATCAGCTATCCGTCATCAGCCGGAAGTCTCAATCGGCATCCAACGCGCAGCTAGCACTCGACAAGTTCAGATGGCCAGAGTTTGATGAGGAGCGTGAGGAACTCGCGGCGGCGGTCGCTGATGCCAGTGCGAAAAAAGACAAAGCCCAAAAGCACTTGCGAGAGATGGAATCGAGGCTCTCAACGGAAAGTATTGGCACACATCCAAACGACGAAGGCCGGCGTCAACGACTCAATGAATATGTCTCGAACGCGAAAGCCGCGTTGGAATCAGCCAGCAATGAGTGTGAAGAGGCCCTGAAGGCTCAGAAAGACTTCATCGAACGTATGCGGCAGCTCTGATTTGTCATCCGTCAACAACTCACTCCACTGATAGGACTTTCCAATGCTTGAGCAAGCAATCAACAGCCTGGCTATCGAAGCCGCCTTTGCCGGAACACTCGGCCTCGATGTCGAGCAAGACTACAACGACCAAACGCTCCAGGAGGCACATTCGCAATATCGTCGGATTGGTCTTCAGGAAACCATGATCCTCGCCGCGCGTGCCAACGGTTACACGGGCCGCTCGGTCATCACGCAGGAGAACCTTCGCGAGGTGCTTCAATACTCCTGCCCACAGAACTATGGACCGCCGGTTCATGGTTCGGCAGCAACAACGGTTTCCCTTTCCGGCATCCTGTCCAACGTCGCCAACAAATCGCTTTTGAAAGGCTACATGGAAGAGGACAGCGATTGGCGCGAGTTCGCCTCGGTCAAACCTGTCACTGACTTCAAGGAAGCAACCAGCTACCGCATGCTGGATGACATGGAGTACGAGAAGGTGGCCCCCAATGGAGAGATCGCCCATGGACGACTTGGCCAAGAGTCCTACACGCGATCGGCTGACACCTACGCAAAGATGCTGGGCATCACTCGAACCCAAATCATCAACGATGACCTGGGGGCATTTGACGACATCCGTGAACGGCTCGGCCAAGGTTCGGCCCGCAAGTTCCGCCGGATCTTCTGGCAGACGTTCCTGAGTAACGCGGCATTCTTCACGGCTGAGCGTGCGAACCTGCTTACTGGTGCCAACACGGCACTGGGTGAAGATGGCGCAGCGTTGCAGTTGGCCATCACGTCTTATCGCAAACTCAAGAGCACTGATGGCAAGCAGATCGGAACCGGAACGCTAGGAACACCTACCAAGCTCCTTGTTCCACCTGAGCTAGAGTTTGTGGCTGAGTCGCTCTACACGAGTGCCAACGTAAACACGGGCGGCGCCTCGACCAGTGACAAGGTCGGCAGTGCCGATGTCCATCGAGGCAGGTACAAGCCGTATGTCGTCAACGAACTGAGCGATACCGACTACGCGAACGCGTCAGCGACAGCGTGGTATCTGTTCGGCAAGAACTTGAAGCCGTTGGTCGTGTCGTTCCTGAACGGTGTCGAGCAGCCGACGATTGAGTCAGCCGATGCGGACTTCCATCACTTGGGCGTGCGGTTCCGAGGCTATCACGACTTCGGTGTCGACCAGGCTGAGTGGTTGGCAGGCGTCAAGAACACAGGCGTGGCCTGATCCCAACCGTAACTTTGCCATCAACAGGAGAGAGAAGAATGAGTTTTGGTCTACCACTTGAACGATACAAATCCAATGACCGTGCGGAGTACACGGCAGGTGGTGCAGCAGTGTCCGCAGGAATGCCGGTCGAAGTGTTCTCGGGCTTGGTTGGGGTTGCGATCAACGACATCCCAGCGAATGGCACTGACGAAGTCGACATCACGGGACGCTTCCGCGCGAAGTCCAAAGCCGCACAAGCGTGGGCTGTCGGTCAAGTTGTGGGATGGGATGCGTCTGAAGGAGAGTTCACCTCCGAGGGCGACGACCAGGATTTTGTTGTGGGCAAAGCTGTCGCCGCAAAGCCGGCGGACGCAGCGTACGGCGTCATCTTGCTTAACGCTTGACGGCATAGACCTAAAGACCATCGTTGCTTGATCGTTGACGGGGAACCTTGGGTTGGACGTGTGGAGTGTTGCTTTGATTCCACGGGCAGCACTCCGCACGTCAAGCCGCAGGACACCACCCCCGGGCCTTTGGGTCCTTCCTAGCAATGCTATTTGCAGGTCATCCCCGACGCAGCCCGGAATTCTCGCACGCACAAGATGTGAACTGGGATTTGCTTCCTCCCCCCGCCCTCATCCCAAAATGGCCACCAGCAGCCTCCAGAAACTGAAACAGGCCGACGCGGCGAGACTCATGGGCGTCTCGGCCCGGACGCTCCGCGACATGGGCGAGGTGCCTCGAAATGAGGATGGGACCTACGACGCGATTGAGCTGATGGCCTGGGCGCGGGGCCGGGCAACTCTGCCGTCCGATATTCCGCCGGGCGATCTGGAGCGGGTCTTGCTGGTCTCGGACCGGGTGTGGCTGAACTGCGACTCGATGCTGGCGGCCGCCGTCACGACCCTGACGGAGCTGCGTCAGAAGCACGGGAACGCCATCTGCGAGATCTTCGCCAACAACCTGCTTCAGCGTTGGCAGGGCGTTGTGGAGCTCGAGGAGCAGTTGGAGCAAGATCCCACGTTCCAGCGGCGCGAACGCGAGCGTGAGCAAGAGCGTCGCCGGGTGGAGGATGCCGAGAGGGACCTAAGAATCACGCTTGTGTGTGGTGAGTGCGGCAAGAAGCGGCGTGGGCTGACTTGGGGCCATTTCAAGACGCCGAAGGAGCATGTTGAGGAGGAAGGGTGCTGTCCGGGGTGCGAATAGCTCCACGCTTGAAGGAAACTTGCAAAGCAACGACAGATGTCCGCAGATGACGTTCTAAATACTGGCAGTTGTAGATCAACCAAACGGTGTCACTGAGTGAGCCGGCAGCAAGCTCGTTGTGCGCT
>JBCCYK010000069.1:0-26540 GCA_039189905.1 Planctomycetota bacterium | reverse complement strand
CCGGACTGGAACCAGTTTATGAAGCTGAGCATCGAAAACACCGGGAGCCGAACCGCCTCTTCGATGGCCGCGGCATAGGGCACCAGATTGGTGCATTCCAGGACAAGCGCGCCGATCTCGGGATGCTCCTGAAAGACTCGATTGCCTGGCTGAAAGTTCCCGCGAAACCTCACCTAGCCGAGGGCTGGATTCGAAACGTCTTTGCCAACGGCGATGCCCGAGGTGGGAGTCACTACATGGGGGTGGGTGACGTGGACGGGGATGGCTTTCCTGAGATTGCGGTGGGAGCCAAAGGGGCTCCCTTTGAAGACGGCAACTGGTTTGCGTTTTGGAAGCACCCGGGTGCCGGCTCCAGCGACAAACCATGGCAGAAGCAGATGCTGGCAATCGATCAGGTGGGAGCCACGAACGTCGCGGGGGTGGACTTGAATGGTGATGGACGCGTTGATTGGGCGGCGACACGGGGGCACGGACGCGGTGTTCTCTGGTTCGAAAATCCCACTTGGAAAATGCGCGTGATCGATCCCGATCTCGCATCACCGCACAGCCTAGCGGTGGGGGATTTTGACGACGATGGCGACATGGACCTCGCTTCGTGTGGTTTTCTAAGCGAGCGCGTGATGTGGTATCAGAACGACGGTCGTGGCCAGTTTGACTTGCACGTTATTGACACGCAGCAGGAGAGCTATGACTTGCGCAGCGTCGACATGGACGGCGATGGCGATCTGGACCTGCTCAATGCGGGGCGTGCCACGCAGAATGTGGTTTGGTACGAGAACCGCTAGGATGACGCCGCAGCTCCATGCTCGGGTCCAGCCGTAGCGAAAGACGTCAAGTCTTTCGGCGTGCTTTTGGCCGGCCGAAACTCTTGGCGAGTTTCGCTACCGTTCCCTACCGAGCGAGCAGCGTTCTTTTTGTGAAGCGACGCGGTGCCCGGATGGTCACGCTGTTCTGGTCGTCCTCCGTTTCAACGGCGTTGTTGGGTGTGCTGTCGCGATCAAACTGGTCGGTCGCGACAACCTCGGCCGTTTGCTGTTTGATGCCCCGTTGGATGACCCGCATGCTCAGTGTCAGCACCGCCTGTTCGCCAGAGCCAAGCGCTCCGATGTCCCATAGGCCTGTCGAGGGATCGTAGGTGCCAACAGTGCCGGTGTCTTGTGAAAGCAGGGTCACATCGTCGGGTAACTCGGTTCGGACGGTGACACCCGTGGCGTCGGCCAGTCCGTCTGCCGCCGATGCTCGGACGGTGACGTTCACGATGTCTCCGACCATGGGCTCGTCATTGTCAACCGTGACATCCACGGCGATGTCGACCACGCGAGGCGAAACGGACGCGGCTGCTTGATCGTCCTCGGACGGGTCGGAGTTCGCGGGAACGCTGTCACTGTCGAGTTGGCCAGCAGCTTGGATCTGCGCGGAGTAGGCGCCCGGATTGGCATTGAGCACCCGCGCTTGAATCCGAAGTTGGCTTGTTGCGTTGGAAGGAAGCGCCCCCAGGTTCCAACGTCCTGTGTTTGGATCATAGGACCCGTCATCGGCGCTGGAGCTGACGAACTCCAATCCGGAAGGCAGGGGGTTACGCAGGACGATGTTCGTCGCGTTGTCCGGCCCGCGGTTGAACACGTCGGTGGTGATTTCCACGACTTGATTTCGATCGGGCGTCGTGTCATCGAACGCGACACTCACTTCCAGGTCGCTTTGGCGCAGTTGCAGACTGACATCCGCCTGGTCGTCTTCTCCCGCGACATTGTTGTCGGGCTCGCTGTCGCGATCGGGCTGATCGACGGCGATCACCTGGGCGATGCTGGTGATGGCCTGATCCAGAACCGCGTTGAAGTCACTCGAGGATTCCACCTCGACCACGATGTCACGGTCGACCGATGCTCCCGCGTTCAGGCTTCCAATGGTCCAAATACCGTCGGCACTTTGGAAACTCCCATCGCCCGAGGATCGGATGAACCGCAGGCCATCCGGGAGCACGTCTTCCACGCGGATGTTGGTCGCACGCGAGGGACCTTCGTTTTGCAGCGAGAGCGTGAACGTGACGGTCTCACCAAAGTCGACGCGATCGCGATCGCTGACTTTGGAGAGCGCGAGGTCAACCCGTTGCGCCATCAGTGTGGCCGAAGCAAAGTCGTCTTCGTCGTTGGGACCGTTGTTGGGCGTGCTATCGGGGTCACGCTGAGTCGAGGCGATCACTTCGGCATTGTTTGTCACCAACGACTCGGCTTCGACGCGTGTCCTCAGGTTCAACGTTCTGGCTTGGTCCACCGCCAAGTCACCGACGTCCCAGACTCCGGTGATGGCGTTGTACTGGCTCGGAGCGTTGATCAGGATCAGACCATCCGGGAGAACGTCTCGAACCATGACGCCCGAGGTTGGATCAGGTCCATTGTTTTCGATTCGCAACTCAAATGTCACCTCATCACCGAAGTTTGGCGTCGTTTCGCTAACGGACTTCGCAAGGACGAGATCCGCGGAAGCAGGACTGACAATCGCCTCGGCTCGGTCGTCTTCGCCATCGTCCAGGCCGCTATTGGGCGTGCTGTCTCGATCGAATTGGTCTGCCGCGATGACTTGCGCTCGATTCGTGAACGGGACGGATTCCCGTGTCAGTCCGATCAACTGCAGTTCCGTTTGCTGGCCAGCAGCAAGACTCGAGACGGACCACTGTTGCGTTGCGGAATCGAAAACTCCTGGAGGGAATGCGGAAGTGAGTTCAAATCCAGCGGGTAGCACTTCCTGAATCACGATGTTGGTGGCATCATCCGGTCCTTGATTGCGCAGTGTCAACGTGAAGGTGGTCTCCCCATTGACGGAAGGTCTGGTTGGTTGGACCGCCTTGCTCAGTTCCAGATCGATCTCAGGTGCTTTGGTCTGGACGGATGCCTGGTCGTCTTCCGATGCCGTGTTGTTGTTGGGTGTTGAATCTGGGTCATCTTGATCCGACGCGATGACCTCGGCCGTGTTCGTCTGCGTTGTGACGTCCTCCACATTCGCAAGCAGCGTGAGCGTTGCCGACGTGTTGGCGGGGATCTCATCGATCGACCAACGCCCGCTCCCCGCATCGTAAGAACCACGCGAAGTCGTGTCTGAAACATAATCCAAGCCAGCGGGTAGTTGGTCTCGAATCACAACCCCAGTGGCGTCGTTGGGGCCGTCGTTGGCGACCACAATGGTGAAGGTGAGGGATTGGCCCACGTTCGCGGACGCCACGTCAACGGACTTGCTGACTTCCAGGTCGGCGACGGGGACTTGAACGGTTACTGCGTCCTGGTCGTCTTCCGTTGGGATATCGTTACCCGCGATGGAATCGGAGTCGGCTTGATCAGCGCTGAGGACGCGGGCGCTATTCGTCAATGTATTTGTGGAGTTCACCCTGGCGCGGACGAGCAGGTCAAGCGATCGGTTGGCCGCCAGTCGATCGATGGTCCATTGGCGGGTGCTGCTGTTGAACGAGCCGGTCTCCGGGCTCGCCGACACCAGGGTCAATCCGCTTGGCAGCTGCTCCGCGATCACGACGCTCGTAGCGTCGTCGGGGCCATTGTTGGTGGCGGTGATCGTGAAGGTGACGACGTCGTCCAGTCGCGGCGTGGGATCATCGACAGCAACCGCGACCTCCAGGTCAATTTGTTGTGGATCGATGCTGGCATCATCCTGGTCGTCCTCACTGGCCACCCCATTGTTGGGCGTGCTGTCAGGATCCGGAACATCGGACGCGATGATTGCTGCCACGTTGGTGATCACGGTGTCCGACCCGGCGGTCACGACCAGCTCGAGATTCCTTGTTTGATTGACCGCTAAGCTGCCCAGGTTCCAACGGCCGGTTGAATTCTCATAGTTGCCTTGTTCCGCATCCACACGTACCAACTGAGATCCAGCGGGTAAGGGATCCGCTATGATGATCCCATCGGCGACATCGGGACCATCATTGCGGACAGCGACGGTGAAGGTCACCGACTCACCTACGTCCGGGTTTGGGTCGTTGACCGTTTTTTGCAGGGAGAGATCGGCGCGCGCCGGGGTGACCGTCGCAGAGGAGCGGTCGTCTTCATCCAGACCGTTGTCGGGCGTGCTGTCGATGTCGAACTGGTTCGCAAAAATGACCTCGGCGGTGTTGGTGATCGATGCAAGAAGATCACCGCGCGAGGCAGCCAAACGTGTGTTGAGCGTGAGCGTCGCCGATTGATTCGACGGAAGACTGGCAACCGTCCAGCGTCCGGTGGCGCTGCTGTAGGAACCTAACGTGGCACTGGCGTCAACGAAGGCCAAGCCCGGTGGCAAGACATCCGAGATGACGATCCCGGTTGCGGTGTCTGGGCCGGTGTTTTGAAGCACGAGTTGAAATGCGATCTCGTCGTCGGTGGCGGGCCGCAGTGGCGTCACCGACTTCGCAAGCTGCAGATCAATCGAAGGTGGATCGATGGTCACGGCCGATCGGTCGTCTTCGATGGTGGAGCCGTTATCGGGGATGCTGTCCGAATCGCGTTGGTCGGCGGCGATCACCTCGGCCACGTTCGTGACGGCGGTTCGCGTGTCCACGACGGCGTTGATGGTGAGCGTCGGGATGACCGATGAACCGACGGCAACGCGATCGATCTGCCATAGGCCTGTTCCCGGGCTGTACGTTCCCGCGGTGGTCGAACTGTTGGAAAGCGACAGGCCTGTGGGCAGCACGTCACGGATCTGAACATTGGTCGCGTCGTCAGGCCCGTTGTTTTGGACGGTGACGGTGAACGTCACGGTTTCCCCGGTGTTGGGCGTGAGTGTGCTGGCTGTTTTCTGAATCGAAAGATCGATCGTCTGCGTTTCGACGGTGATTTGCGACTGATCGTCTTCATTGAGATTGTTGTTGCCGGGCGTGCTGTCGACATCGGGTTGAGCGACTGAGATCACTTCGGCCGTGTTGACGAAAGGGCCCTCCGTGTTGACGCGCGTCCGCAGGTCCAGGGTCACGGGTGTGTTGGGGGCCAAGCTTGGGATCGTCCACTGACCGCCTGCCGCGCTGAACGAACCCGTGGACGGCGTGGTCCCAAGCAGCACGAGTCCCGATGGGAGGACATCTCGAACGACCACACTGGTGGCTGTGTCCGGACCCTGATTCACCAAGGTGAGTGTGAAAGTGATTTCTTCGTTCAGATTGGGGCGACTGTTGGTGACGGATTTCGCCAACTCCAAATCAACCTGTGCCGGTGTGACCGTTGCGCTGGCTCGATCGTCTTCGGTAGTGCCCCCGTTGTTGGGCGTGCTGTCGGGATCCAGTTGTCCCGCGGCGATGATCTCCGCTGTGTTCGTTTGTGCGGTGGTTCCAGTCAGCCGCACGGTCAGCGTGAGGCTGGCGGTGTTGTTGAGCGCGAGATCGTCAATCTCCCAACGCCCGGAGGTTTGGTTGTACGTGCCGCGTGTTGCCGATTGCGAAACCAAAGCAATGCCAGCAGGGAGCACGTCGGCAACGACGATATCGGTTGCCGTGTCAGGCCCATTGTTACGTAGCGTGACATCGAAGGTGAAGGTTTCGTTGCCGTTCACGCGGTCGGTCGAAGCGGTCTTGGAGAGTTCCAGATCGGCTTCTTCAAAGTTGTTGAAGTCAACGGTGAACTCATTCGGACCGATGGTGCCCACCAAGTCCGCGATGGCGTCGTAGTTGGGCCCGCCAACGACCTCCAATTCAATGGCGCCCACTTGGGTCAGGTCTGCATTACCAGTGAAGCTCGTGAACGGAACGAACTCGACCGACGTGGGTGTGGTTGTGGAACGCGGGATCTCAAGCGTTGCTTGTGACACGCGCGAGTTGGTTCCTGCCACGCCGTCATCGGTGTAGAAACGGACGATCACATCGCCATCCGGCAAGTCCGCACCGACCACCAATCGAAGGCCGGCTGCATCACCGCCGGAGGTCAGATCGATCGACCCGAGGCCGTCGTCGTTGACCGTCGCCGGGTCATCGCCAGACCCGTCCCAGATCACGCGCCGCACCCCATCGCCAAAGTCTTCGGATCGAAAGCTCAGCCTGCCTTGTGCCAGCGCCCCGTTGGCGACGATTTCGACGGCACCGTCATCGGTGGTTTTGCTGACGATCAAATCGCGGGCGCCGCCGATGGCTTCGCCCGTGGCCGTGTTGGTTCCATCGACGACGGCCGTGTTGTTGTTCGTTTCATCACGAACTGATTGCGTCGTTTGGTCGAATGCGTCGATGGTCGTGATCAAACGGCCCGCGACATCCGCTGCCGCGATCGTGATTATTGACGACACCGATCGTTGTAGCGATCGTCCATCGACGGTTTGAGCCGGCTGGACGATAAAGTAGGTGCCGGCCGTCAGACGATCAAACGCGTAGAAACCGTTGGCATCCGTCATCACCATGCGTTCTTCCGGATCCCCGTTGTTGGGTTCCGGGATGCCGTCGCCGTCGTCTCGGTAGAGATCGAGCGCCGCATTGGCGACTTGTTCGCCTGCGGTGAAACCGTCGCCGGTGAAGTCGTCGATCACGCGTCCAACGATGGATGCCAGATCCGTTGCCGCGACCAGCAAGCGTCGCGATTCCAAAGACTCCAACCGAAGACCACGGCGTCGGCCGCGTGTTCGTTGCTTACGTTGCCGCATGGCTCGACCCGCCGATTGACCACCATTCTCGTCCCCACCGAAGCCTCCGGGAGGAGGCTCAGGGATCAGAGGATAGGGCGAATGGGCCGTTCGTTAAAGATAGCTAGAATTTAACGAATGAGGCGTCTGTCGGGCTTGGAGAGGCCCAGCCGGAATCTGATCAGACCGGTTCCTTGCGAAGTTGGAGCCATTCGCTGTGGAACGTGCCCTCTCGGTCGACGCGTTTGTAAGTGTGAGCCCCGAAGTAGTCGCGCTGGGCTTGCAGCAGGTTGGCTGGCAATCGCTCCAGTCGGTAGCCATCGTAATAGTTCAGGGCCGTGCTGAATGCCGGCACGGGAATTCCCATCAACGAGGCGGTCGCGATGACGGCACGCCACTTCTCTTGGGCGTTCTCCACGGCCTCTTTGAAATAGGGGTACAGCAACAGGTTTTCCAGATCCGGCGTGTCATCAAAGGCTTCTTTGATGCGATCGAGGAATTGGGCTCGGATAATGCAGCCTCCGCGCCATAACAGGGCACACTGCCCATAATCTAGGTTCCAATCATGTTCGGCCGACGCCGCCTGAAGCTGAACAAACCCCTGCGCGTAGCTGACGATTTTCGATGCGTACAGAGCGTCGCGAACGGCATCAATGAAAGCGGCCTTATCGCCGACGACAGCTTTGGCAGCTGCGGTCAAGGCGGCATTGGAACCATCCGCGGGTCCGTTGAGGACTTGACTGGCTCGGACACGCGCGTCTTTCTGCGCCGACAAGCCACGCGCGAAAACAGCCGTGGTGACCAACGTGCTGGGAACACCAAGATCCAGAGCCAACTGGCTCATCCATTTCCCGGTCCCCTTGGCGCCTGCGATATCGAGGACCTGATCCACCAGGTACGCTTCGCCACCTTGATCGTCTTTCACGCTGAAGATGTCGCGTGAGATTTCGATCAAGTAACTTTGCAAGTCGCCTTGGTTCCAAGTTTCGAAGACATCATAGAGTTCCTCGTTGCTAAGGCCACCGAGCTCCTTGAGCAATTGATAGGCTTCGCAGATCAGCTGCATGTCGCCGTATTCGATCCCGTTGTGCACCATCTTGACGTAGTGCCCGGCTCCTCGCGGGCCCACCCATTCACAACAGGGGATGTCATCGTTTGGACCGACCTTGGCCGCGATGGCTTGGAACATGTCTTTGATATGAGGCCATGCGTCGGCGGTCCCGCCCGGCATCAGGCTAGGCCCCTTCAGAGCGCCCTCTTCTCCTCCTGAGACGCCTGCACCGACAAACTGTAACCCAGCTGCTTCCACGGTCTTGGTTCGGCGTTCTGTATCCACGTAATAGGTGTTGCCACCATCGATGATGATGTCACCGGGTTCGCATAGCGGGATGAGTTGATCGATGATGGCATCCACCGCGGGACCCGCCTTGACGAGCATCATCAACTTACGAGGCCGCTTCACCGCAGCCACGAAGTCCTCCATGGAGTGGGTGCCGACAAAGTTCTTCCCAGCGGCTCGGCCCTCGATGAGCTCGTCCACCTTGCTGGTGGTGCGATTGTAGACAGCCACTTTGTAGCCTCGGCTCTCAACATTGAGAGCCAAATTCTCACCCATCACGGCCAAGCCAATCAGGCCAAAATCACAGTCACCGCTCATCGCGTTCTTCGTGTCCTGTCGCGGGAAGTTATGCAAGGAAAACCAGCCGGATTCTACGTCATCCGTGCCAACACGATAGGCCCAGCGACCAGATAATAGTGCACCACATACAGGGTGAGCGGGTGACGTCCCATGATCGGAAGGACGGGGATCCTCCCATCCTTCGAGCGGTTCGCGATCCAGGTCAGCATGATTGCGGGCGGCAAAAACCAAACCAGGAATCGATGCGTGTCTTGCGGGTAGATGAATCGGCCGGAGGACGTGACGGCGAGCAGAAAGGTGGCGCTGAGCAGCGTCCACCCCAAACCGAAGCGACGCAGTAGGACCCCGTGCGCGACCAGTGGCATCACGATCGAGAGCTGATAGTCGAAGAATCGGCTGCTAGGTTCGGTTTGGTAGACAAAGACCATGGCGATCAAGACCGGCGCGAGCGATCGCAGCAGCGTGCCGGCCAACGCTGAGAGCAGCAGGCTCGGCAGAATCTCAAGCTCACCTTCCAGGGGCCAATGCAGCAGGTTGACGAGCACCGCCGCAAGCAGGACTTCCGCGTAACGCTTCGGACGCAGATCCCCGGACGGATCCAGGAAATAGCCAAGCAGCACACAAAAGAGCGGCATGCTGAGGCGCGTTAGGAAGCGGAGACCGCCCACTTCGATCGGCAGATCAAACCAGAATGCGGCGGTGTGGTCCACCATCATCAACAGGATCGCGAGCCCACGCAGGGCATCGAGGTTCGCGTTGCGGGAACCTGCTTTCGACTCGGAGTTGCCTCCGGACGGCTTCGTTCTGGCGGAGTCTGTTCTTGTATGTTCGACATCCGGGGGGGCCGTCGCTCGCGACTTGTTCTTCGCCTTGCGGATGGATTCGGGTTTGGCACGCCGACGCGGATTGGGTTCTGGTTTCCTGCCCATGGCGGAAACTCTACCGAATATCGCGTCTTCGACCGATGCCGATCGTGCTCGGACGACCAAATTCGCGGGGTTCGAGGGCTGTTGAAGGTCCAAAATCCTTGGATTTGCTTGTTGCGCGTCCTGCCGCCAAGTAATCTCAGAAGAAGTGTCGACCGGTCCCCTCTGGTCGTCACATCCTGCCCATCATCAACCTTTTGCGACGGCTGTCTCTTCGATGCGCGCCTTCTCCCCGCTTTTCCAAACCACTCGCCTCGCGTCCCTGGTCCTCGCGGCTGCGATCGTCTCATGTTCACCGTCATCCGTGCTTGCTGGCGGCGGTGGTGGTGGCGCCGGCGGCGGCGGTGGTGGTGCTGGCGGTGGAGGTGGCGCCGGCGGCGGAGGTAACGCCGGCGGCAATGGTGACACCAACTTCTTCGGTCAGCCGATTGCGGGAGTGGATGTCGACGCTGCTGGTGTGCTTCGCGTTTCGACCGTGGACGCGCGGCTGGCTCAACAACGTATGCGACAAGCCATGGTGTTGAAGCGTGATGCCGCGCAGGGTGCGCTTCCGGATGTGATGCAACCCAGTGAACTACGCAAGGTATCCCTGAATCGTCTGGAAGCCGTCATTGCCGAGCAATTGGCATCCGGGAAGGGGCTTTCCGAGGAGCTCCTGGCTGTGGCGGGACTGACAACCGTGCAGTTTGTGTTCTGCTATCCCGAAACCGGGGATGTCGTGATTGCGGGCCCGGCGGAAGGTTTCTCTCCGGATGTTGCGGACCGCTGGGTCGGCATCGAGTCCGGACGACCGACCGTCTTGCTGGAAGATCTCATCACGGCATTGCGGGTGTTCGGCCCTGGGACGAAGAACCGGGGCGTCATCTCATGTTCCATTGACCCTACGCCCGAAGGGCTGCAACGCATGCAAGCGTTCTTGAGCCAAGTCGGCGGTCGCGCCACGCGTGGTGACACCGCGATGTTGGTGCGTGGGCTCAAACAGAATCTCGGGCTCCAAACGGTCACGATCTCCGGTGTCCCCGCCGGCACGCACTTTGCGCAGGTTTTGGTGGAAGCCGATTACCGAATGAAGTTGATTGGAATTGGGTTGGAGAAGCCAGCAGTTCCCATGAAGAGCTACGTGGCACGCACCAACCCACGCGCTGTTGCTGCGAACGCGATGCAACGCTGGTACTTCCAACCCAACTACGACGGCGTTGTTGTGAGCGAGGATGGCTTGGCGATGCGAATCGATGAAAATGGGGTGCAGTTGGTGGGTGAATCCGAACGCGTCAATGCGGCGGGTGATCGCCAGGCCGCGGCACGACGGAACCCCGCGTCCCAAGCGTTCTGTCGCGACTTCACGAAGAAATATCCCCAGATCGCGGAGCGCGTCCGATGCTATGGTGAGTTGAAGCAATTGATCAACCTGGCGGTCGCGGCGGCGTACATCAAGCAAGAAGACTTTTATGCCCAGGCCAATTGGTCCATGGAAACGCTTGGCAGCGAAGCGGATTTGCCCGTGGAACGCTATCCAGCACCCGCTCAAGTCGAGACTGCCGTCAATGCCATTTGGCGAGGCAACATGCTGATGACGCCGCTCGGCGGCGGTGTGCATATCCAGCCCCGCCTGGCCTTCAACAGTGACAAAGTCCGCATCGATGAGGAAGGCACCAACCGGGAAGCGATGCAGGACGCGGGACCGGTGGATCTGCAGCCTGGCCAGTGGTGGTGGGACTGATCTAAAGCAACTAGCTGGACAGTGCTGGGTTTCTCAAGGGCAGCGCGTTTTCCCAGCTCGAGGCGCGAGTGTTGAGGTTGCGCTTTTCCACTTCACCCTCCTGCTAGGAGGGTAAATTCGGTCTCGGTAACTTGTGTAAACACCATTGCCTCAATGGGACCGCTATACACTTGCACCGCTTCTTTGCGACGCCGCTGCTTACCGGCGCAACGAAGATGGCAACTTCCAAAGGCGCAGGTGAGGATGCGAATTGCGCGTTGTACTTTGCAACCTAATCATGTTGGTGGCATGCTGAAGTGAAGGGCGAGGTCGTGGAATCCTTGTTCTTGAAGAAACGCCATGAGTCCACCGATTGCGATCGCAATGTCATCGGCATCATGGAGTGAAATCACGATCCTCGTCTCCGGGCTTGCTTCCACGCCTTCCGGCTCCGGCGACATGTCGTCGTAATAGGAGGCCCAGGGTTGGCCCGACGCGAACACCGCGAAGCGATGATGAGCCTGCGCGGGGTTGGAGATGGCAAGGTCGGATTGATATTCCGCGAGATAGTCATCCAGGTCAGGGCGTTCGAGGTTTTCGATCAGCGCTCCCGCACGTTCGGGCGCGGCCTGGTTTTCCCGACCAATCTGGTTGAGGGTGTGATGGTACTGCTGCAATGCATCGGCATAACGCAAGTAGGCGTCCGCAAGCTCACGTTGTGTTCCTGATGTCGCCTCGCGAATGCTCTGCAGATACTCGCGTCTCAAACCTTCCATCGCGGTGGAGAGTAGCGCGGAGGATTCAGCGCTATAACCCTCGTCCCGATACACCGTCGATTGTTTGTCTTGTAACTCCGCAAGGCGTTGCTTCCAAAGTTCGTCTTCTGTTCCATAAATGCCTTCGAGCATCGACGCGATCACCGCGCGATTGGCGAGTTGTTGTTCGCTCGGAGTGTCGAGAGGAGACCAAGCGGGGATGTATTTCGAATGACTGAACCCCGAGGGTTCTTGAAAAAAGGCTTCTAGAACACTTTGGGCGGTAAGTCTGTCGGGGGCGGTCGCATGAATGGCGACCGAGTCGAGCCACATGGTGCTGAGCATCCAAATCTGGATCGACTCATGCTCGTTGTTTTTGAGATCCACGATGGGCGCCAAAAAGGTCTCCGCAGGATCTCGGACCCGCGAGGTCGCCTGGACGTAGCGTTGATAGGCAAGTCGGCTGGCATTCGTGGGCATGGGTGGTTCAGCGACACCGGCGATGCTGACCAAACGCAAGGTGCCGAGGTCGACATGAGAGTAGGCCAGTCGCGCTTCTTCCGAGAGGCGGCTCCACGCTCGATCCAAGGTCTCGTCATTCTTAGCGATGAGGAGCGCCAGTTCGGTTGTGTGGACCGGTGCTTCGCCCAGATGAATGCTTGGACGTGTATTCGGAACGAGTATCGACCGCGGTTCACCTTCGAACATGCGATCGTGCAGGGCGATTCGCCCCAGACCATGCCGGGCAAGCACGGCCACGCCGCCGCCGAGACCGCCGATCAAGGCGCCCGCATAGATCATCCAGATCACGATACTTGCGATGAGGCCGGGAGCCTTGGATGCGAGGCCATCGTACACTTGCAGAACCAGTGGCGCGCGTTGGGCCGGCTTGGAAGCGGAAGGGTTGGATTGTTTGATGGCGTGATCGATCCGCAGGATCGCGTCGGATGAAATGCTCTCACTGCCCGTATCCCAGTTCGCCGTCGGTCGCAGCTTCTCAACCAACGATGCGATTCGATAGGCCATCGGAAGCGAAAGGACCACCGGAAACGCGATCCAAAGCAGGATGTAGCTTTCAGACCAAACGACCAAAACGATCACACATGCCAAGGCAACGAGGCGTGCGCCCAGATCGAGGAGTGGAACGCGGCCGAACAAGGTCAAGTGCATCAGTCGGCCGCCATCCAGTGGCATCAAAGGAAGCAGGTTGAGCACGTTGAGGATCAGCATGAAGCAGCCGAATTCGAACAGGGAATCTCGCTGCGTCTCCAATGACCAATGGATCAGGGGAACGGACAGCACGATCCCAGGAACCGGTCCCGCCAAATAGACCAGGGCTTTCTTCCATCCCGCGACAGTCCAGTGTTGGCCGCTAACGGCAGCGCCCAACAGCGGGATGAAGAAAAGCGTGACATTGCGATAGCCAAAGACGCGCATCGCGATGTAGTGGCCGGCTTCGTGAAAGAAGAGGATCGCAACCAGCATCCAAAGCAGATTCAGGTTCCACCATGTCACGCCCAGGCCCAAAAACAGAATGAGAGAACCGAAGGTCACAAAGAGCTGGACACCCAAACCAGTGTGGCGATTTTCGATTCTTCGGACGGCATCCACCACGGCCTCTTGATCAGTCGCTTCGCGAGCTTCGACGAGAACGCTCCATTCATCGACGGTCGCTTGCTCATCAAGGGATGGCTCGCCGGCTACCGGCTGAGCGTCGGTCCCATCAAGTGCGAGCGGTTTCGGCGAAGTCGGCTTGCCTGCGGTGTTCGCAGTCGGAATCGGACGCAAGTCCGCGTCATCATTTGGTTCCATTCTCAAAGGGTAAGGGATTCGAAGCGGGCACAGAAGGAACGCGGCTGACATCGGCAAAACTTCACTGCCCAAGTTGTCCGCATTCGCGACGTTTGAGGCATAATGGACATGCGGGTTTTCAGGAAATCGTCTCGGATCATACTCTGCAATGCTGAACCACCTGACTGCCAGGATCCCAAGCCAGACTCAAGTGCTCTTGGTCTTCGGCCTCATCATCATGGGCCCTTCGCGACCGTCGCAGGCGGAGGAGGAACCATCGGCCGCTGACTGGGACCGCCGCGCCCGGGCCGCGCTGGTGTCGGGCGACGCCGCAACAGCCAGATCCCTCGCCGACCGCTGGGTGGCCACCGCCCTGGATGACGGTCCCAACTATCCAACTTGGTTCAATGGCGTCGACTTCATCGCAGCGCTCCACTCGACGTTTGGTGATTTCGATGAGGCGCTGAACGCCATCCAACGGCATCGAAGGACGCTCAATGGGTTCGATTCGGTGCCCAGGTGGCTGGAAACGACCTTGGATGTCATTGACTCCAAGCTGGTGATGACTTCCCAGGCAGATCCTGAAGAACGGGCTCAATGGGTTGCATTGGAGACCCGCCTCGAACAGAGGTTCAGCGAGGACATCTTTGCCGATCTCGACCGCGTCTTGTCGATCGAGGCAGGCTGGTTCGGGGAAGACTCGGTCGCTGTGGCGATCACACGCTGTCGCATCGCGAGGGCCTTGTTGGATGAAGACGAACGCAACGCGAGTGATCTTCGTCGGGTCAAGGAAGAGATCGACAAGGCCGAGGCTTCTTTCAAAGCCGTGCATGGACCCGGGTACGCGACGGCAACGGCACACGGACCAACGGTCTCGTTACTGCGTGGGCGTTGGCATTTGGCGCGTGATGAACACGCCGCGGCGATCGCCGCATTCGATGAGTGCCAGAGTGCAAGAGAGAAACTGAAGGACACGTATGGTGTGGCGGACCTGGTGGATTGGAAGGCAGTCGCATGCCAGGAAAAGGAAGATTGGGCGACCTCGGAGAGACTGCTCCGCGATGCGATCGAGGGGTATCTGCAAACGGACGGGAGAGACAGCTTGCCGGATTCGCGGACGCGCCGCGCCATCGCGCTGAATCAGCTGGAACGCTATGACGAGGCCATCGCCGAGCTGTTGGAAGTACCCACCGACGTGCAGCGGAACATGATCGGATGGTTGAGCCCGCTGACCGACACGATCATGGGCAATTCGTATTGGGGCAAAGGGGACTACGAGATCGCTGCCCAACACTACATCCGAGCTGCGGTGGGGTACTTTGATGAACAACTGATCGAGGAGCCCCTGTTGCGATTGATTGACGCGGCGGACTGCTACGCGGAGCTCGGTGATCCGCTCACGGCACAGATGCTTTATCAGCAGGTCATGTCACGCGCCGTGCTTCACGCGCCTGACATGGATTTGACGCATTGCCGTGATGCGCACGCGCAGCAGGTTGAGTTGGCCAGCTCCTTGAAAGAGGTGGATCCGGAAACATACCGCACCGTGACCCTCATCAAAGACGAAGAGGAAACCTATGTCGTGACACGCCCGACACAGATCAAGTCGGGCACGCAGGTGCTTGCCGAGTTGAAGCAAGGCGACTACGTGTACCGGACGGGTCAACAGGGCGATTGGATTCAAGTACGTTTTCGAGGCAAGAATGGCTTTGTACGGTCCGCGACCGTCACCAGCCTCTGGGACCAACTGTCGGACGCCGCCTATGATCGCTTGGACAAGCTGGCGCTCCAGAATCCAACGCTGTCCCAAACGTACGACCGTTGGTACCGCGAAGACGATTTGATCTGGGAGCGTTACGACGCGGGTGATCTCGAGGGAGCGCTCCGCAAAGCACAGGAAGCATTGCGTCTCAGTCAAGCGATGGGAGAGGTCGCCTCATTCTTAACTCTGACCAACTTGGGCAACGTGGTGGATATCCGGGAGGAGCTTGGGCACGATCCTCTCGATTACAAGAACGAGATGATTTTGCTGATGGGGGCCTATCAGCAGCACTTTGGTATCGAAACCATCGAAACCGCTTTTGAAGATATACGAACAGGAGAGATGTTCTCGACCGAGGGCAACGAGTTCGACGCCCTGCGTCTCTATCAGCGTGCCTTGAAAGCCTTTGCGTCTGTTTTTGGACCCGAACATTCGCGGACGCGATTCGTCGCGACTCAGATCGCCGTCAGCCAGTATTACCTGGGGCTCTTTGATCAGGCCCGGGCGATACTTCGGAAGAACATCGAGCTGGAGCGAAAGCGTGGCAACGACCTTTCCATCTTGGTCAGTGATGCCCACCAGTATCTGGCCGAGATTGAGCTCGAAGACAACAACTTCGCGCAAGCTTACGCGGAGGCGCACCAGTCATTGTCCATCGTCCATCGCAATGGCATCCGCGACGCCAATTTGCTGCGTCCCGTTATCGCGACTTTGGCCGCGATTGAAGTGTGGGGAGGTGATTCGGCAGGGAGTATGCGTCGTCTCAAACAGCTACAGCTGGATCGACTCCAACAGGAAGCCGAGGGCGACGACATGGTCGAGTATCAGACGGCACTTGGGTTCATGGTGGCGGATCCGGACGTCGCCGTGCCGTGGATCAAACGGTTCCAGGATCGGGTCGCGGAGGCGCATGGTGACGAGCACATCCTCGCCAACGACATCGATTTCCTGAATGCCATCAATCAGTTACAGCAGGGAAAAGTCAAGAAATCGGTACGCGGACTCGATCGGGTACGACGGCGTGCCTACGACCATTTTCACGATGTGCTTGCGGATGTTCCCGTCCCGCAACAGATCGCATTCTTAAAGATGAATGATCAGCCTAACTTGCATCAGGGACTTTCGCTGGCCTATGTCGATCCCCGCCCGGAGGTGTTGCAGCAACAGGCGTCGTGGTTGATCAATTGCAAAGCTTTGAGCGAACAAATCCACGGGCAGCAGATCGGACTGATCAAGCAATTGAAGACACCTGCCCAAGCGCAGGCGTTTGCCCAATGGCGATTGATGCGTCGGCAGCTGTCGTTGGCAGGGAACCCAAGAAATCGTGTGCAACAAGTCGCTACCTTTCGCGCGGATGTGGAAGCCGCCAATGCCAAACGATTGCAGATCCTGGGTCCGGCCTTTGCCGAGCGCCTTCGTGAAGTCGATCAGGATTGGACGGAGCTCGAGAGCTTCACGGACACGCTGAAAGAGAACGAAGTCTATGTCGACTTCTTGCGTTTGACACCACTGCAGTCGCTGTTGGAGGGCAAGTCGCAGTTGGAGTCGTTCGAGTTTGCTGAGCCCGTTTATGCGGCGTGGACCGTTCGACGCGATGGCAGTGTTTCGTTCCACCACCTGGGTGATGCGGAGCGGATTGATCGGGTCCTCGCCGAAACGCGACGGGTGATCAATGAAGCGGTGTTTGATATTCCGATTGATGGGGAGGCTGCGGCCGAAGCCAAGTTGCGGCCCCTGTTGCGCGAATTGACGGGTTTGATCTGGGACCCGCTGCGGGCGCAAACCGAGAGCGCGGATCGTCTGATCATCAGCCCTGATTCCGGACTTTGGTTGGTACCGTGGGGGGCGCTGATCAAAGAAACCGCAGAGGATTCCGAACAACCTCGCTATCTGATTGAGGACCATGCCATCGAGTTGGTGGTCGCGGGACGGGATCGCTTACGTCCCGCCGTGGCGGCTCCGCAGAACCCACCGGTGATCGTCGCGGACCCGGCTTTTGACGCGGAAGTCGATTCATTGCAGCCTCAATCCGCGCAGCCGACGCTCACGCGATCGCCGTTGGCGGATCTTCAGTTCCAGCGTGTGCAGCGATTGCCGGCGACACGACTGGAGGCGGTCTCGATCAAGCCGCGTTTGGCCTCGATCGCCGGTCAGGAACCCGTGGTCAAGCTGGACGACGAGGCGGTGGAAGGGTTTCTGAAGCGAACGCGCGCGCCACACACGCTGGTCCTTAGCACGCACGGATTCTTCTTGCCCGCCGGTGAGCCTTCTCCCTTGTTGGAGCGTTTCAGTCGCCAGCTACTGCAGTTGAGATCGGTTGCGCCAGCGGAGAAACCCAAACTGTCAAGCGTTTCCAGCTCAGGTGGAAGCGATCAGAAACCGCTTTCGGTGTTTGCCCTGCAACGATGTGGTCTGCTGTTGGCCGGCTGCAACGATTCCGCCAACGCAACCGCTTCCCTCGATGATGGCATCTTGACGGGATTTGAGATTCTTCAGCTGGATCTTCGCGGCACCAAACTGGTCGTCTTGAGTGCTTGCGAAACGGGCTTGGGGGACATCTCCGAAGGAGAAGGCGTGGCGGGATTACGGATGGCGTTTCAGCTTGCCGGGGCACCGACCGTGCTGTCGAGTCTTTGGAGCGTGGAGGACCTGCAGACGGCGAAGCTGATGACGTTGTTTTTTGCGGCACTCGAACAGTCGGGATCTCCCGCCGAAGCCTTGATGAGCGCTCAACGCCAAGTGATCGCGAATCGTCGCGCTCGAGGCGGCGCGGCGCACCCCATGCTCTGGGCCGCGTTCTCGGTCACCGCGCGTGGAACCGATCCAACGCCTTGAGCTCGCCCGTGGACGCCAAAGCGAGTCAGTGTCATCCGCTACCGGCTACTCACTCAACGGGATGGCCGCGATCCCGTACATGTTGTAGCCGTCCGTGTTGACGGGGCGTTCAACGCCGCCGAGGACCACGTCACGTGCGGTTGGAACATCGCTTCGCCAGATCGAAAAAACCGTGTCGATGCTCTCTCCAGGTCGACTACCAAGTGACCGGGGTGGAATCGCATCTTGGTGCCAGCGTGATTTGCCTTCGTCCAAGCCGATGTCATCGCCCGTGTCGAGAAATCTCGCTGTGAGCCAATCAGGTGGCTCGAGTGCATCGCTCAGGAAAATAAAAAGCGTAGTGGGACTTGCGACGGATAGTCGCACCTCGAAATCGTCTGCCTGATGTTTGTCATCGTTGAAGAGCATGACGTATTCCGCTCCCAACAGTGCGCCCGGCATTCCTGTCGCGTCGATGCCATTCCATTGATGAACGCGATCGACGAAGGCCTGAGAGTTCTCAGCCAGGCCTTCACGCACGATTTTGTAGTACTTCTTGGTGGGATCTCGCAGGTTGTCACGCACGTCCGTGATTAACGGCGAACGATCACTCGCGGGTTGGCGAGTCGCCAAGGCGGAGGGAAAGTGGTCACTTGCAATCGCAAAGAGGCGATGCAGTCCACCGTCGATTCCCACACGGACAGCCTCGCCCCGCGTGAGCCGCTGTTTGGGTTCACGGCGCGCTGAATGACCGGTGCGTTCCACGTCCAGGTCGACGTCCCCGTCAAAAACGGCGACCTCTGTCTCGCCGGTTTCATGAACGACAACGCCAAATTCGGTTCCCAAATCGATGACGCGAGCACGCGGAGTTTGTACCGTGAAACCAACGGCATCCCGGCCGACACGTGCCGAGATCGATCCCAGGCGACTGAATGCACTGGACTCCGAAGTGATCTGGAAATGAGTCGGCCCTTCTAGAACAACCTCAACAGACTTGTCGAACACGAGTTCAACGTGGCCTGATTCCAGGTGCAAGGTTTGTCCGGTTCGAAGTCTGGCGAACTCAGAAGGCGCCACGGTGTTCGGCTTCCACTGGGCTCCGCTAACGCGGGTGATCGTCGCGACCGCCCGGTGATCATCCATGCGTTGATGGAACACCGCAAACGCCCAGCCCAGGCCAAGAAGTACGAGTGAAGCGGCGAATGCCCAGCGAACGCAAGTCTTGATGTCGAACTTGCCTTTCCATGTGGTGCGGACAACCGAACGGGAGTCCATGTCGACATCGCCGATGAACGAAGCGACGTGGCAATCCGAACGATGAGCGTAAGACCAGCGGAGACTTGCGAGTTCATGCATGTATTCGACATAGATGCGTCTCGCCCGTTCATCGTCACGTAGGAGGCTTTCAAAGGCCTGCCGCTGTTGAGGTTCCAAAGGCCCCTCGAGCTCGCCCACGACATAGTCGTGAATCGTGCAAAACAGTTGATCGTCTTGATTCATGGTCATGGCGAGCCCAGGAGACGGGTGCGTCGCTCCACGCACTTGTGGAGAGCCAGACGAACCCTTTGAAGCTGTTTGTGCACCGCAGCAACAGACCGGTCCAGCCGTACGGCGATGTCCTTGACCTTCGCACCTTCAGCGTAACAAGCCAACAGAACGTCATGGTGATGCGGGCTGAGTTCCTCAACGCATCGACCCAGCGCCCGCTGTCGCGCGGTCAAGTCGCTTTCATCAAGCGCGTGTTGATCGGCGACCAGATCAATCAGGTCCTGACTGAAGGCGATCTTGCTGCGGGCGGCTGTCTTTCGCCACGTCAGAACCTGGAAATGGGCAATCCTTAACGCCCAGGCAGCGAAGTCGGTACCGAGCTCGAAACGATCGAATTCCTTCCAGAGTTTGACATTCGTTTCCTGTGCGATGTCATCAGCGTCCTGCCAATTCGGAACCAGGCTGAGGATGTAGCCGTAAACGCGTCGCTCATGTTGGGTGAACAGCCGTATGAACTGTTCCCTGGCGTCATCTGTGTTGGGCTTCTGAGAGCTGGGTGGCCGACAGTCGTTGGAACAGCGAGTGACGCTGTGAGTTTCGTGAACATCATCCATGGTCAGCTATGCCCGGAACGGTTCCTTGATTGAAGGGATCTGGGCCATCCATGGGTTGGAGATACAACCGCGATGGCGCTGGAGAGGGGCGGAATCCACGGATGTGGCGAACACCCAATAAGGGCCTCCTCCAGTGTCATTCGCGTCCTGGGAGGTTATCGCATGAAAATCGAGGATTTCGCGAAGAATCTTTGTCCAAAAAGGTGTGTTTTCGCCCTAGCCCCTTCGATGGGTTCTCATCGGCCCATTCGTTTTGACGCTCTTTTCGATTTTTGTATCCACGAGGCCTTATTATGAAGTCGTATCGCAGACGACTGGGGTTTACCCTGGTCGAGCTCTTGGTGGTGATTGCCATCATCGGCGTGTTGGTGGGTTTGTTGTTGCCAGCGGTTCAAGCAGCACGGGAGGCTGCCCGTCGCATGAGTTGCAGCAACAATTTCAAGCAAGTCGGGCTGGCCATTCACAACTATCACGCAGCCTATCAGTTCATGCCGATCCATGGTGCTGGGACTTACCCGGAAACCCGGAGGAACATTTGGCAGGCCGCGAACCCCGGAAACAATCACCGGCTGAGTTTCCTGGTGGGGATTCTTCCGTTCCTGGAGCAACAAGCCTTGTGGGAACGGATCGCCAACCCAATTGATGTCAACGGAGACGGTCAGTTGGTTTACGGCAACAACGGAGGTCCGGACTTCCCTGAATTTGGGCCGACACCGCAGAACATTGATTACGAACCTTGGACAGTCGAGATCCAAACTTATCGCTGCCCAAGTGATCCGGGGACGGGATTGCCATCTCTCGGCAGAACCAATTACGTTGCCTGCATGGGGGATTCGTCCTGGCGTGGCAGGGATGGCCGCTTGCAGGTGCGATCCGGCGCAGCCTCATTGCCTTACCCCGAGAACAACGGGTTTTCAACGCGTGCCCGCCACAAGAATCGTGGCATGTTTGCTCCCCAGGATCAGTTTAAGTTCCGTGATGTGTTGGATGGTTTGTCGAATACCATCGCCGCTGGCGAGATTGCGACCGACCTGGGTGATCGTGACATTCGCACCATGGGGCACCGCCGCACCGGTGGGCAGATCGAGAACCAAATGCGCGATAATGCCTCGTACTGCCTTGATCTTTCGCTGATTGATCCGGCGCGTCCCCAGTTTTGGGCGCAAGGTGTCAACACCCAAAATGCGATCAATGGACGCGGTTATCGTTGGGCGGACTATTTGCCTTACTTTGGCAGTTGTTACACCATCCTGCCGCCCAACGAGGCCCTCTGCACCAACAGTGTTACGTCGGGGGTCATCGCAACCATGTCCAGTCGCCACCAAGGTGGTGTGCATGTTTTGATGGGAGATGGTGCTGTCAAGTTCATCACCGAGTCGGTTGAAGCGGGCAATCGTAGGAGCCCCATGGTTGCTCCTGGCGGTGCCGGCTTGCCATCGGGAAGTCAAAGTCCTTACGGGTTGTGGGGAGCGATGGGCACGAAGGCCTCAGCCGAGGTGATCGACGAAGAGTTCTAACGGATCCTGATCGTCATGCTGGTGGTCGAAAAACGCGAGATTCGACCGCCAGCTTTTTGCCGTTCCCTCACTCACGGAGTCATAATCAAGATGTTCCGAAAGCTAGTTTTTGTAACCTGTCTCGTTCCCGTTGCGCTTGGATCGATCGCCGGGTGTCCTGGAAGGCCGGCCACAGCCGTGGAAGGGGCGACCGAATCCGACATTGAAGAGTACCGTCGGATGTATGCGGAGTCAGAAGCCGAAGAGAACGCCATGGGACAGGATTAAGACTGAGTTCGCTTAGATCACGGCTTCCCTGATCGATCAGGCCAGAAAGGGTTCCAGCAGCGACTTGGTTTCCGGGGCATCAATTTGAAGCTTACCGAAACCGAGCGTTGCTCCGGTTTCGATCGCGGCTTGTTGATGCTCTTCGTAGTTTGTGACCAGCATGACCGGGACGTCGCCAAGATCGGGCTCGGACTTGATGCCCCGGATCACATCCATGCCATCGGTGTAATCCCGGTCAAGCTTGCGGTTCACGGTGACCAGGTCGACATCCCGACTGCGTAGGACTTCCAGCGTGTCTTCCAAACCATGCGTTTGGACGACCGTGACGTCAAAGTGGGTTGTGACCATCTGGCGGATGGATTGAAAATCAGGGCCACAGTTTCCGCAATCGACAAGGGTTTTGGGCATCGGCAAGGGTCCGGTGTTGGGGTGCGACGTTGGAAAATGTCGCCGCTTTCGTGGGTTTCACAAGCAGGGTTTTAGTCAACCCGATGTCACTCGCAAGCGGAACCTGTGTCGGGACGTTGTGACTCGGGGAGTTTTTGGATGCTGATGCGAGGGCGGTAGTCCGGCTCAGACGCAAACCCGGAGGCGGGATCCAGGATCCCTAAGCTGATCAAACGCCGGACATCGACAGGCCCCACAGCGTAGGCAGGTTGATTCGAAAGACACGCGTTTGGAATGGGGCAGGATTTCAGGATCACGCATTCCGTCGCGTTCAATTGTTCGGCGAGGGCGAGGGCAATCGCGTCGGTGGTGGTTTCCCAGGTCGATGGCAGACGCGCGAAGGCTCCCCCGGCGTGGCGATGGTAGGCCGCTGAGACCTTGAGCAGCATGCGACCCACCGCATCCGAGGACTGAGTGGCAGGTGGGCTGGACGCCGCCGCGAAGTCGTTAAACTCCGTTCGATCGGAAATCAGAGTGACGTCGCTGAAACGCGCGTCTGAGGCGAACTGCTCCGCAAGGTGATCGAACGAGCCACGAAGCAAGTCCACGCAGCTCCAGTGAACCGCCGCTGGATCGCCCGGGCGCGCTTTGTCCCAAGCCCGGACGGCATCGATCAGCTGCCCGCCGCCCACGAGAAACACGGTGGGTCGCGCAGGGCGAAGCTGCCACCAGCCGTCGAGATCATCGAGGAGTCCCCGTCGAAGGAGCAGACTGCCACCGATCTTGACGACTTGGAGGGCGGAGCGAGCGGGCAAGGTTCCTGGACCGTGTGATGAGTGGGTTTGGGTGGTTTGTCGGGTGTTGCGAAAATGCAACGGTTGTGGCACCAAGTCAACGGGCAGCGAAGACTGGGCAAAATGCACTCGCGGGCTGGCGGCAAAAGTGTCGAAATTCCTTCATTTTTTCTGCATTTGAATCAAGTCTTGCCTAGGCTTGAATGATGCGGTCCCGGGATGCGCGCGTGCTGCCGTTTCCGGGTGGGGCATCGCTTGCCCGACTGCCCGTATTGCAAAAGACTACGAGTCCACGCCTGCCGTCGTTTGGCGTCGTGGACGGAGATTCGTTTCAGGTTGGTTCGGAACCACAACAGATGCCTGCTTCCAAAATCATGCTTGCTGCTTTGAAGACGAAATGGCGACTCGCAACGGCGCTGGTTTGCTGTTGGGTGGTATCCGCCGTGCAATCGCACGCGTTCGCCCAAGACGGATGCTGCTTTGAACCCGCGTACCGTCTCGAATGCGAAACGGTGGTGCAACCGCGGCCGGTGACCCGCATGCGATTGACCTACGACACGCAGTATGTCGAGCAAGAACAAGTCACTTACCGGAACGTCCCGAAAACACGAGTCGAGGAACGAGAGTATCGGGTCGCGCGTCCCATCACGGAAACGTCGTATCGCGAAGAAGAGTACACGGTTTACCGGCCCGTTGTTGAGACCTCTTATCGCAACGAGACCGTGACGCAGACACGTTACGTCACGGAGACAGCCGAACGCGAGGAACGCTACACGACGCTGCGTCCCGTCACAGAAACCCAGATGCTACAGCAGCGATTCACGGTCCAACGTCCGGTCGTGGAGACGCAATACCGTGATCAGCAGTATGTGGTTCAGCGCCCCGTCACTGAAACACACATGCAGACGCAAGCGTACACCTCCTATCGTCCGGTGACGACGATGGAGAACCAAACGATCGACGCAGGGGGTTACGTTGCTCAGTCCGTGGTGACTCCGGGGACGACGCAGTATGGCCTTGCGTGGAACCCTCGCGCATACGCCGTTCCTGGACCGTTTGGGATCTTTGCTCGGGTGCGGGGTGCGGCCACCGTGGCACCCTACACGACGCCCCCACAAGTGCAGACGCAGTACGCCTATCGACCCAATTACATCACGCAGCAAGTCGCTCGCACCAGTTACGTTCCTGAGGTGCAGCAGGTCCAACGGCCTGTCACGGTGACACGAATGCAAAGTGAAGTCGTCAACCAGCGAGTCCCTGTTCAGGTGCAACGGATGGAGTCGCAAGTCGTGACCCAGAACGTGCCGGTGCAGACCACGCGGATGGTCCCGACGGTGGAAGTCCGCAAGATTCCCTACACGGTTCAACGTCCCGTGACCGAGACGAGCACACGTCAGGTGCCCGTTCAAGAGCGGAAGTGGGTGGCCGAGAAGCGTGTTCGCAAGATTCCGGTTCGAAGCACGCGCTTGGTGTACGAGACTCGTAAGGAGCCCGTGACGGTTCGCTACTACGAGCAGGAGGAAGTCCGCCAGAAGGTGCTCCGTCCCTTGACCGTGCCGCGTTACGAGCCCTACACCGTGACGCAGTATGTGCCGCAACAGGTGGTTCAGCGGATGCCCTTGTCCTATGTCGACCCCTTCAGCCCCGCGATCATCCAAGGCTACTCGTCATTCGCCCCCTCCACCTCGTCGATCGTGACGCAACCCTCGATTTCGAGTGAGACCGTGATTCGGAGCGACAAGCCGGCTGTGGAGGACGTGCCCGCGGGCGATGGCGAATCCGATGTCTTGGACAGCCCCGCGAACGGTGATTTGGATGAACCGCAGTCTCGATTAGGTGAGGTCGAGTTTGGAGCACCGGAGAATGCCGGCGCCTCTGGCGATAACGTGGAGGAGCCAAGTCCCAGCGATTACGACCAAATCGATGATCCTCAGCTCGAGGATGGCCGTCAGACACGTGTTCCCGCAGCGACGTCCATTCGACCGGTTTCAACCCGGCCCGTTTTCCGCCCGATTGCCCACCGCGTGCGATTCCAGCCGAGTTATCTGTACTCGGCGCCGTAGGCCGGTCGGTTCCGACCGCCGCCCATTGGCGAACCGACCGCCCATTGGCGAAATTGCACCTGGCGTGCATAACTGAGGCCATGTCGCGGGCAGGGCCGACGATCGGCTTGCCTCATCCTCTTGAGATTGAGCCACGTCAGAGCCATCGTCCATGGAAGCTGGGATTGTCGGGTTGCCGAATGTTGGCAAGAGCACGCTCTTCAATGCTTTGACCTGTTCCGCCGCTGCTCAGAGCGCGAACTACCCGTTCTGCACGATTGAACCGAACGAGGGCATTGTGAGCGTGCCCGATCCGAGGCTGGATCGGATCACCCAGTTCATCGAGCCTCAGAAGCTGATCCATGCTCCATTGAAGCTGGTGGATATAGCCGGGATTGTGCGTGGGGCTTCGCAGGGAGAAGGCTTGGGCAACCAGTTTCTGTCGCACATCCGCCAGGTCGATGCGATCATGCAGGTGGTGCGATGCTTTGAAGACCCCGACGTGACGCATGTTTCGGGGACGGTGGATCCGATCGCCGACATTGAAACCATCGAAACGGAATTGGCGTTGGCCGACATCCAGACGCTGGAGAACGCGATCAGCAAGGCGGCTCGCGCGGCGCGTGGTGGCGACAAGGAAGCCAAGTTACGTTTGGCCGCGATCGAGGCCAGCAACGCGCATCTCGAAAAGGACTTGCCACTACGCACGCTGGATTTGCCGGAGGCGGAAGCCAAGGCCATCAGCAGTTATGGGCTGTTGACCGCGAAGCCCATTCTCTACGTCGCGAACGTCGACGAGGCCGATTTGGCGGGACAGCACGAGTGGGTGACCCGAGTACGGGACCATGCCGCAAACAGCGGCGCCCAGGTCGCATGCGTGTGTGCCAAGTTGGAAGCGGAGTTGGCTGAGTTGGAGGGGGAAGACCGTGCGGAGATGCTGACCGAGATCGGCCTGGAAGAGCCATCGCTCAATGTGATTGCCCGCGAAACCTATCGTACCCTCGGGTTGCAGAGCTTCTTTACCGCCGGCGAGAAAGAAGTGCGTGCCTGGCCCGTTCCCATTGGCGCGACGGCGCCGGAGGCGGCTGGGGTGATTCACACCGATTTTGAGCGAGGATTCATTCGCGTGGAGGTTTATCAGCTTGACGACCTGGAAGCCCATGGCAGCGAGAAAGAAATTCGACAAGCGGGTAAACTGCGTGTGGAAGGCAAGTCCTACGTCATGCAGGACGGGGACATCTGTCACTTCCTCTTCAATGTTTGACCGCTCAGGCCGTCGCTCCCAGAATCCATTCCTGCGAACCCATGAATAAGATGCTCATTCCCATCCTTTTTGCTCTCGGTACCGCGTTGTTTTGGGGATGTTACGGCCCAACGATTGGGAACGCCGCGGCGCCGAAGGTCAACGGAGCTCCCCTTTGGTCCCCGTTTAAACCCTACGTGTTCATCGGCATTGCGTATCT
>JBCCYK010000068.1:0-26553 GCA_039189905.1 Planctomycetota bacterium | reverse complement strand
TCCTTTCACGGGACAGCACGGGCGGCGTCCGCGCTGGTTGCTGGGCGGGAAGCAAGGTTTCCACCGTACCCGCCCTGTCACGACCAGTTAAACTGTCTCCCTCGCAAAAACCGTCTCTTTCTCAACCATTTCCCTTTCTCACCCATTTCCAAGCATGACCGTGTCCGCAACCCAAAATCACGTTGGTTCCTCTACCACGCAAACACGTGGGATTTCTCGACGCCAGGCCCTGGCGGTCGCGGGTGTGGCTGCCGCCAGCCCTTATTTCTTTTCGACACCCCGAACGCTTGCCGATGAAACCCAATCGGCCAACGACAAGATCCCGATTGGTCTGATCGGCGCCGGTGGCATGGGTTCGGGCAACCTGCGTGCCGCGAAGGAATGGGTGGAACTGGTTGCGATTGCCGATGCCGATGAGGATCGCGCCGCGAAGGCAAACCAGGGTTTGGCGGGAGGAAAAGCCTCCCTGCACAAGGACTATCGCGAAATTCTTGACAACGACGATATCAAGGTTTTGCACATCGCGACGCCGGACCATTGGCACACCAAGCCGCTGATTGAAGCGATGTTGGCTGGCAAAGACGTCTACTGCGAAAAGCCGCTCACGTTGACGATCGATGAGGGCAAGCTCATTCGCAAGGTCCAGAAGGAAACGGGACGGATCGTTCAGGTCGGAACCCAGCAACGCAGCACGTTCCACTTATTCACGAAAGCCATGGCGATTGTGAACGAGGGCCGGCTGGGCAAGATCACGCGCGTCCAAGCGGCCATCGGCGGCGCACCGGCCAGTCCCGCGATTCCCGTGGTCGACGTTCCCGCCAATTTGGACTGGGATCGTTGGTTGGGGCCAGCTCCCATGACGGACTACCGGTTTGTCGAAGGCGGTCGTCGTGGTCACACCAACTGTCACTATGAATTCCGCTGGTGGTATGAATACTCCGGCGGCAAGTTGACGGACTGGGGTGCTCACCACGTCGACATCTGCAACTGGGCCTTGAAGCTCAATGGCCAGACTGAAGGTCCGACCGGCATCAGCGGATCAGCAAAGCATCCGGTGGAATACCGCGATGGAAAGCCGGTTCAAACGGATCGCTACAACACGGCCACCGCGTTCCAGTACAAGGTCGATTATCCCGGCGGGACTCAGATGACGATCCGCAATGACACTGACAACGGCGTTCTGATCGAAGGGACGGAAGGCCGCATCTTCGTCAATCGCGGCAAGCTTGTCGGTGCGCCGGTGGAGGCGTTGAAGGACAACCCGCTTCCGGAAGATGCCATCAGTAAGGTCTACAAAGGTTTGCCGATGGAGCAGAATGAGCGTCGTGCGCATTGGGCCAACTTCTTGCATTGCCATCGCGAAGGACTGGAACCCATCTCCGATGTGCATACTCACATGGAGATGCTCAATGTTTGTCATCTGACGGGAATCTCAGCTCGCCTGGGTCGCGACCTGAAGTGGGATGACACGGCGGAACAGATCGTCGGCGATGAGCAAGCCAACAGCATGTTGGCGCGTCCTTACCGTGAGGGGTACGAGATTGAGATGGCTTAGTCGGATTTTTGCGTCCAAGCGAGAGACTTGGGCCTGCATCGTGTGCCCGCTGAATTCCGCGAAACCCGGCTACTTGGTCGTGTTGGCGGTATTCGTCTGTCAATTCCAGTTGGGTTTTGGCGACGAACCGTCAGGCGGTAGTGAATCGAAGGTCGCAGATCGCAGCCAATCCAAGGCGGACGATTCCTTATCAGCACGCGATTCAACCGACGCGATCCGTCAGTCGGTTGTCCAGGTTTACTCGATTCGCCGCGGCTACAGCCTGTCCAGTCCTTGGAAACGCTTGTCGGCGAAGGAAGTGTCCGGTTCCGGTGTGGTGATTTCCACGGACACGGTTTTGACCAACTATCACGTGATCTTCGCGAGCACGGACGTGTCGATCAGTTTGAACGGGCAATCGGAGCGGCTTTCGGGTGTGGTGGAGGCGTTTGATGCGGGTCTCGATTTGGCCTTGGTGCGTTTGGACGATCCGCTGCCCGAAGACATACGTCCCTTAGCCATTGGAGAACGAACACCGCCATCGGGAACCAAGATACAGGTTTTCGGATATCCCACCGGCGGACAATCCTTGTCGATCACCGAGGGCGTGATCTCGCGTATTGAGCACGTGGATTACAAGTACCGAAGCAGTGGCCTGCGAACACAGATCGACGCGCCACTGAACAGTGGGAACTCGGGAGGCCCTGTGATTTCGAATGGACTGGTCGTCGGCATCACGTTTGGCGGCCTGTCGAGCGGCAATGACATCGGATATGCCATCCCGTGTGAAGAGATTCAGCGACTGCTGGGCGATCTTTCGGATGGAAGTCTTGATGGAAAACCGGCTTGGTGGATCGAAACACAATCACTCGCCTCGTCTGACCTGCGACGTTGGCTGAAGGTTCCCGAGGGCATGAGTGGACTGCGATTCACTCGCATGCCGATTCCCATCGAAGACTACCCGTTACAACGTGACGATGTGATCACGCATATCGGCGATTTCGACGTGAGTAATCGTGGCAGAGTGGCTTTTGATGCCAACACGCAGGTCTCCTACGGCTACGCCGTCGAACGGAGTGAACAAGATGGCCGACTGCCACTCTCAATCCTTCGTGACGGGAAAGAAATGAAAGTCGAAGTTCCCCTCTTCACCGATGGCCACTTCCTGCAGGCCTATCGACCCAACGCAACGCCCAGCTATTTCGTTTATGGACCCGTTGTCTTTGGAGTCGCATCCGCCGAGTATCTGGACGCCATGGAGGTGATTCTTTCGCGAGGTGGCTCCAGCGCCGGCAGCGTCTTCCGTCTCATGGCACGCATGCAGCAGGCTGGCAATCCGATTGTCACACGCCGGTTTGATCGCGTCGTCGATCGCAACCAGGAATTGGTAACGGTCACCAAGCTGATTTCTAACCGAATGACGCGTGATACCTCGGTGCTGTTGCCCGCCGTCGTCCGCACAATCAACGGGGAACGGGTCAAGAATCTGGCGTCCGCAGCCACGATCATCTCACAGTTGGATGACGAGTTCTTGGTCATTGAGTTTGAGGACAACGCGGGCACAGTGGTTGCATTTGATCGACAGGAGATCGAACGGCAGCACGAACAGATCATGGAAGACAACGGCATCGTGCGCGCCGCGTCCAAAGACCTTCGCGACGTTTGGGATCGCTAAGCCGAGCAGGGGCGTCATCAAAGATGAACCGTTCATCGAGGAACTCGGGTGTCGTCGCAATGAATCGCCCGGCACCTTCTCGCGTTGTGACACGAATCCACTCGGAACAAAACCAATTCCATTGAAGACGCCTGCCTCGATGGTCGATGTACATCGAGTGTCGAGGCAATGTCCGAGATGGAGTTCTGCATGGATTTTTCAAAGAAGCTGATCGGTTCGACTAGTTCGACGCTGATCCTAGCGGTGATCGGTGAACAGGACCGTCACGGCTACAGTATCGTGCAGCGCGTCAACGAGTTGTCGGGCGGCAGCTTTCAGTGGTGTGAAGGCACCATCTACCCGTCGCTGCATCGATTGGAAAAACAAGGGCTCCTGTCAGGGCGATGGACCAAGTCACCGTCGGGGCATCGACGTCGCGTCTACTCGCTCACCCAGTCAGGCCGAGACGAGCTTGAGGAACAAAGCAGCGAATGGTCGTCATTTGCATCCACGGTGGACCAAGTCCTGAGAGCGTGTCATGCAACCTGAATTGAATCAACGCATCGAACGACACCTCGACACTCAGCTCGGATTCTGGAGTCGTTTTCTGCCCTGGCGGGAAGAGCTGGCCACGCATATCGAAGAAGCCTATCTGTGTAGGTCATCCAGTACTTCAGAGCGCTCGTCAGACAGTTCGAAACTCGACGAAGCACGCTGGACGCAAACGCTACGTGAGTTCGGAGACGTCCGACAAGTCGCGTCGCAAATGCGTCGCGTGCACATCCCCGAGTACTGGGCGTGGCGTTTCCTCGTTTCTTCCGCCGCAGCTGGCGCCGTCATTTGCTTGATAGGTTGGTCACTGCTGTTCGATGCCATGTCCCTGCTGATTGTGGCGGCGCCTGCCATCGCGTTCTTGGCCTTCGACGCTTTCAGCGGGTCTGCGAGGTGGCAGTTAGCTCGCAACATTGGCATCTACGCCGCGCTCGCCGGGTCGATGTTGAGTGGCCTGACGATGCTAATCGACTTGGAGAACCCTTCGCACCTCGGGCGCTGCATGGCAGTCAGTCTTCTCAGCGGGCTCTACGGTTTGCTGCTCTAAACGCCTGACCGCCGCTTCTCAATCGCGTTCATCAGCATCGCCGTCTTCGATTACTTCGCCTTGACGCTTTCATTCGTCTTGTACCTGGGGAAGTCGCTGAGTGAGCTTGCCCGGTCCCTTGGCCGCGTCGAAGTCACTTGGGGCACTTGGATGGCGGAAGCATGCGCGATCATCATGGCGGCGGTCGTCACCTCCGCGGTGGCTCGATTCGGCCTGTTGAGAACACGTGAGTGCGCGGCGGCGGCGGGAGCAATCACATTTGTGTTATGCATCGCCAACACCCTCCAAGACCTCAGCGAGCCCGACATGTTGGCCAACAGTGTGCTCATCGCGCTACTCGCAGCTGGGGCCACGGTAGCGACATGCCACGCTTTGCATGACGTCGCCCACCAAGCCCGGCGTTTCGCGTTCCAACAGACAAACCACGGACCTTAGGATTCTTCACTCAGTTCAACCGCAAACCAAGACGTCGCATAGTCCCAGCTTTCATACGCCGTTGTCCGTGAGATGCCCAGGATCTTTCCCGCCTCGGTTACCGAGAGTCCTGCGTAGAGCCGAAGCCGCACAAGTTCCGCGGCTTATGGATCGACTCGTTCCAGCTTCTGCAGCGTGTCATCCAGCTCCAACATTTGCTCCGGTCCGATGACCTTGGCGTTTGCCGGTTCTCGAACATCGGTCAGGTCAACTCGAAACCGATCACCACCTCGTTTCAGCCTTGCCCGACTGCGCGCGTGGTCGACCAAGATTCTCTGCATCGCCTTGGCGGCGGCGGCATAGAAATGCCGCTGTGAATCGAATTGGGGCGGCGATTTGGAACCCAGAAGCCGCACAAAGGCGTCATGCACCAGGGCGGTCGCCTGCAAGGTGTGATCGGGCCGCTCGGAAGACATCTGGGCGGTGGCCTGACGACGCAGGTCGTCGTAAACCAAGGGCAGCAACTCATCGAGTGCGAGTGAATCTCCCGATGAGACTCGCTTCAAGATCGCGGTAATGTCCGGAGCGGATTCCATCTCGATGCAACTCAGTGAGTACGACCAAACCCCTGCAGTTTAGTCGATTCGCGGGGCTTCACGCACAACAGTCGACACGTCACCACCAATAGGGTGTTTCGAAATTTTTCCGGACGATCGAGTCCGGAATCTCGCACACGTTGGTGAGGTGCCTATGCTTTGGGCTCGGCGGATTCTTGGATTGGCAACCCCGGCGTCGCCGAGCTATGTCGTGTGGACTGGCCGCGTGGGTGTCGTGATCGGTTTGAACCGTTGGCCGGGCTATGCCAATCCTTTATCGGGTCACGGGGCCTACGCTCAATCGCTATCCAAGCCGATGGTCTTCACGCTGGGTTGGGTCACAGTCTTACCGAGTTCCTGACCACGAATGCTTCGAATGCCGAACAGAGTGATCTCAAAACAAATTTCATGTTGTTATGAACCGAACGGATACTGCCAACGATTCGATGGGGCTCGAAAGCGAACGCGATGTTTTCTTGGCTGCTTTGTGAATCGCGCAGGGGAACCAGCGGAACGCATACCTGGAGAAGGCATGCGCATCAGAAAGGCATCATCCATCGTGATTTGAAGCCTTCCAACGTGATGGTCGGCGAGATCGATGACAAGGCAATCGTGAAGGTCATCGACTTCGGGGTCGCCAAAGCACTCAACCAAAAGCTAACTGAAAACACGATCTACACGCAGTTTGCCGCGATACTCGGTACTCCGCTGTACATGAGTCCCGAACAAGCGGGATTGGGCGTGTTGGACATTGACACGCGCAGCAATGTGTATTCGCTTGGCGTGCTGCTCTATCAGATGCTAACGGGCACGACACCGTTTGATCGCGAAAAACTGGATTCTGCAAGTTTCGACGAAGTTCGCCGCATCATTCGAGAAGACGAGCCAAGCCGTCCAAGCGCGCTGGTCGCAACCATCGAGCCGGAGACACGTTCAACGGTGTCCGAAAAGCGTGGAATCGATCCGCGAAAGTTTACCCAGATCTTTCGAGGTGAGATCGATTGGATCGTGATGAAGTCGCTGGAGAAGGACCGTAAGCGACGCTACCAGTCGGCCAGCGAGCTCTCTGACGACATTGAGCGTTACCTGGATGGTGATACGGTTGAGGCATGCCCACCCTCGATCGCGTATCGGATTAGCAAGTCGTTCAGGAAGAACCAAGTCGCGATCATCACAGTGGCATTGGTTGGCGCAGCGATGTTGGTTGGCACAGCTGCCAGTCTGTGGCAAGCCAAGATTGCGACTGACCAACGTCAATTCGCGCAAGAACAACAAGCTCTTGCTGACGCAAACTTTGAAAAATCACTCGAAGCGGTTGATACGATGCTTCGTCGAGTGGCTGACAAAACACTCGCCACCACTCCGCAGCTAACCGAAGTTCGCCTCGAACTATTTGATGAGGCGATCCAGTTCTACGATGACCTGGCGAACGATCGAAAGGGTGATGATCGTTTGCTCTTTGATCGTGCATCAACACAGCTGAAGGCAGCTTGGCTCGACACCAACCAGAAAGATCATGTGTCAAGTCTGGAACGCCGCACAAAGGCAAAAGCAACGCTCGCCACGCTACTAGAAAGGAACCCTGCTGACGACAAGGTCCGGCGTGAGCTGGCGGCGAACCATTCCTTGACCGCACACATCCAACTAGAGACCGGCGGGAATCCAATTCCCGACCATCAGAAAGCACTCGAACTCTTGGGCCCTGACGAAGGAAATCGAGAGTGGGCAATGGCGTTGAGAGCATACGGCTCCGCGCTAGAGCGTAGGGGAGAAACGGAGGATTCCGAGGCCGCTTTGAGCGAGGCTCTTAACGCACTCAACCAATTGCACCAAGGTGAAGTGCCGGTTCCCCTGCTCGGCATCGCATGGGGATTCCAAAGCCTTAGCAAAGCCCGTAGAGCTCTAAACAATAGACACGGAGCACTACAAGCCGCTGATCAAGCGGTTCAGTATGCAGAGGAAGGGATAGCCAATGAAGCGAGTCTTGGCGGAGCACTTAACTGCTTGAGCGCTGCTTTGTACAAACGGGCTCTAGTTCACGAGGATCTCGAAGAGGATGACCAAGCCATCAATGATCTGGATGCCGTATTAGAAATCTGCCGACGAGCTCATCGAGAATTTCCCGCGTTCGGGGACACCTATATCGACCAGAAATCTGCCGAGCTTCTCGCCATAACCATGATACGTCGAGAGAGGCGACCTGAGCTTGAACAACGCGTCCAACAGTCACAGCCGCAGAATCACGCTGAGTTTCGGTCCATCCGGGTTTATCGTGGGTAGAGGTCGAGACCGCCACAGTAGAAGAAGATCGCTGTTTTGAAGTTTTCGATGTTGCAGAAGCCGCCGACTCGACGTTTGATCGACATGATCTTGCTGTTGATGCCTTCGGCCACAGCGTTGGTGATAGGGTGCCGGCAGTAGCTCACCACATTCGCCAAACGCTCCTTGATCGTCCGGGCGACCTTTTCATCGGTTCGAGCTTGGTGTGGATGACCCGTTTGTACCAGTCCTTGAAGTAGGTCGTCGCAGTTTCACTGTCAGCATGATGCCAGAGATCGCGTAGCATCTCCTTGTAAGCCCATGCTTTGCCAGTTTCCATTTGCTGCGTGTAGACCTCATCGAACAACGCACTCTGTTTTTCCGATAGGTGTTCCTGACTCTTCAGCCACAGGTAACACGAGTGAGTCAGACGCTCATCGCCCTCGCTCTTGAGTCTCCTGTGTTCGCCGCGCCGGATCTTGTCGTACGTCTTGGTGGCCAATTGCATCACGTGGAACCGGTCATGGACGATCTTGTTCTCGGCCAGAGGAATCGTTTCCTTGGTAGCTTTGACGTACGCTGCGCTCATGTCCATCGCGATCGCTTCGATGGCCTTGATTTGCTCTTTCGAGAGCTTGGAAAAGCAGGTTTTTGGGGCGTCCGAATCATTTCCCTCACTGATCGCCTCGACCCTACTGTCTCCCAGGTCGTAGAGCAACGTGATGTAGCTATGGCATTTCTTGAACGCCTTCTCTTCGATTCCCACCCGTGGCATCCTGGTGGCCTGCTTTCGTTGTTTGCCGCGACGGACGGCCCTTTGGATGATATACCAAGTCTGTTCCCACTTCGTCCCAAGAATACTCATCGCTTCTTTGACCGTTTGCGTTGCCAAGAGGACGTCAATCGCGAACCGTTCGAACAGGATCGTGAACCGACGATGCTTCTCGGCCCAAGGGACATTGGCATTCTTGACACCATGCACCGGGCACTTCACCCGAGGGATACGTGCTACCAAGATCGTCTTGAACTGACATGAATCCAGGTTTCTCCAGCGACGCTCCTCGGTGTGGTCGTGACAGCTAAGTTGGTCTCCACATTCCGGACAGCAGAGTTTGGTACCACGGGCGTGTTCGACTCGAACACGGATCTCCGATTTTTCTTGATCAAGGGTGACATCGTTCACCGACCAAGGTGTGTTGAGTCCCAAGATATGCTGATAAAGCTCTTTGTCTTGCACGGCAATTCTCCTTGGCAGAGAATTCTATCGAACCCACGATAAACCCGGATGGACCGAATCCTTCGCATTCATGAACGAGATGCCGCACACGATGGCGAAAATCTGCGGTGCCTGCTGCGTGATCTGTTTCCAGCGTTCGCTCGGTTGCCCGGCTTGAGTGCCCATGTAAATGAATCAGTCGAGTAAGTTGATGTTCATTGAAGGATTGGGTTCTCAGGTCGAGACCGATCTTCGCTGGCTCGCAATTTAGTGGGCGTGGAATCCCAAAGATGCAGTTTTCCATCCGCAGTCAGTGCTGCTAGGTACCGGCCATCCAAGGACCACGCGACTTTATGGATGGCATGGTCAAGATTCCAACGCAGCAGCACGTTTCCCGAAGTCGCGTCCCAGACCACCACCGACTGATCCACACCACCAGAAGCGACCCGAGTTCCGGATTGATTAAGACTGATCGAGTTGACTGCCGCGCGATGTGGATGGGCTTCGCAAAGCAGTTCTAAGGATTTTGCATCATAGACGCCGCAGTATCCTGCATCGTTTCCGACCGCGAGGATCGCTGCGTCTGCTGACCAGTCGACAGAAAAGGCGGGGTTACGTGTACTTCCCACCCTCTTCCTTCCCACGATTTTCATGGTCGCACCGTCGACTAGATGAAGCCAACCGGCATAGCGTGAACCGCCGTCGCTTTCCAATCCTTTGCCGACCAAAGCCAACAGGGTACCGCGAGGAGCCCAGCGCATTTGTCGGACCCACGTGAAGGTATTGGATTGCAGTGTGCGTATTTGTGGATCAGCAATTGAGTCGATTACCTTCAGCTTCGATCGACCTTGCGTAATACACGCCAAACGCAATCCAATCGAATCTTGCAAGGCCATGACGTGAGCAGGTGTCCCCCTAGTCATTTCCGCCAAGTCAGAGTGGGTCGCATCCACGATGGTCCATTCCTTACGAGCAATGCTGACATCCGCACTGACCATTTGCCAACCGGCCGTATGTGAAGGATGTTCTTGAACCGCTTTAATGACTCCGGTAGACACGTCAATTTCCTTGATAAATCCAGAAAGGTTGTAACGAACTTTATCTTTGGATGTCCAATAGAATTTCCAGGGTGAACCGGACGGCGTCAAACTGAGACTTGGATGAATGGTAGTGCCGCTTCGCCACACGAACACCTTCCCATCGGCGCCGCAGGATACCAGTCGTTGGCCATCCTTCGACCATGCAATACCATGCACTTGACCCTGATGCCCACCGAAGGTGTATGAGGGCTTGTCAAACGGATGGGCCCACAACTTGACAAAACCATCCATCCCACATGTCGCCAAGTATCCATCGTCTGGGCTCCAAGCTGGACTTGCTTGAGTCCAATGGCACCGAAAACGTGCGATCTCCGTCATCTCGTGTTCGTCAATAATTTTGCACCAGCCGTGAATATCCACGACAGCAATCCAGGGCCTCTGATTGGCGGTCGCCAAATGGCATTCTCGCTTCAGGCCGACCGGATCGAACGACTGCTGACGTTTAAGGTCCTCGCTGTAGGCCCGCAGGCGTTGCCCATCATGGCTTCCGTTGATTGCCCAAATCGTTGAACCGTCATGATTCCATTCAGCAACCCTCACGTTCCCTTGGAATACGTCAGATCCCAACAGTTCGACCTGGCGTTCGCGGAGCTTGAACAGGTGTAGGGTTGGATCTGAGTCAATTGTTGCGGATTTCAAGTTTGAGATGCTGCCTACAAGCAGTCTTTCGTTATCTTCGCTCCATTGGATTGACCATATCGACTGATCCATCTTTACAAGCGTTCCGACCTTCCCCGATTCGCGATTCCAGACTCGAACGGAAGCATCCGGAGGTGTCGTTCCCCAAGCGAGCTGACTGCCGTCATGATTGAAGCGAACGCTGGTGGCCGCTGATCCTTTAGATAGGTGCTTACTGAGTAGCCGACCGGTGGCAGAATCCCAGATTTTGCACGCACCGGATCTGTCGACCGTAGCAATTAATTTGTCATCTGGACTCCAATCAATTCCCATCACCTCCGATTGGGAGGCTTGCCAGCTAAGCTCGCTTTGGTTCGCGGTCCGCATGAGGTGGTACCATTCAAAGTCCCTCAAGTCATCGACCAGATTGGTCGGCAGATGGCGATCGAGCAATTCGATCGCTTCTGATTGGAGCCCCTGCTCGACTAAGTTTGCTGCCAAGCGAATATCAGAGCGGTAGGCCGTTTGGCGGGCGCGAGATGACTCTCGCTCTGCAAGCTCAGACGCGGAGCGAGCTGCACTGGCGTTTGCATCGGATATCTCGAGCAAAGATTTGTAGTCGGCGGCGAGGTCCTCCGCAGACTTCTGTGCCTTCGCCGCTTCGGCGGCATTCTCGTCCGAATCGATGGCATACTTCAAGCTGATCACTGTTCCGATCGTCATTGTGAACAGAACGAGGCCAGCCGTAGTCAGCAGCCAACGATTGCGATGGGCGTATCGCTTGAGCCGATAGGCGGCCGACGGCGGACACGCTTCGACCACGTCCCCATCGAGATAACGGCGAACGTCTTCTGCCAGCTCCCGAGCGGATTGATAGCGTCGCCGGCGATCCTTGTCGATCGCTTTCATCACAATCCAATCGACCTCGCCGGAAACGATCCGATAGAGCTGTTTGACGTCGAGGCCACGACTTTCCGCGATTGTTTCCCGCTCGTCCTTGAGCGTGCTGAGGCGTTTGCTCGGCCGAGGTGGCTCGGTGTCGCAGATCCGCCGACGAAGTTCCTCCAGAGACAGCTCTTTGGCGGTTTGGCGATCGATCGGCAGCGTCCCCGAGACCAACTCGTACAACATCACTCCCAGCGAATAAACGTCGCTGCGTACGTCGGTGTCCAGGTTTGACAAGGATGCCTGCTCGGGACTCATGTAGAGCGGCGTCCCGATCATCTGGAACATTCCGGTGAACAGCGTCTTGTCGGTCAGGTTATCGGTCAGCGCCTTGGCAACGCCAAAGTCGATGACTTTGACGACTGGTGTTCCGTCATGTTCGGTTACCAAGATGTTTGAAGGCTTGATGTCGCGATGGATCACGCCCTTGTTATGCGCGTGTTGTAGTGCGGCGCAGGCATCGCAAAACAACTCTAATCGATCGGGAGTCGACATCTTGGCTCGGTCGCAATAGTCCGAGATCGGAATCCCCCGAACCAGTTCCATCACGAAGTAGGGAAGACCAGTTTCCGTCGTGCCGGCATCGAGCACTTTGGCAATGTTGGGATGTTCCATCATTGCAAGTGCCTGTCGTTCGGC
Organism: Planctomycetota bacterium; assembly: GCA_039189905.1. Lineage (GTDB taxonomy): Bacteria > Planctomycetota > Planctomycetia > Pirellulales > Pirellulaceae > Rhodopirellula. The sequence continues at coordinate 14,479 of JBCCYK010000068.1, read as the reverse complement.
CTCAAAACGGGCAATTACCTGGCGGCTGTCCATGCCGGGCTTGATGATCTTCAACGCGACTTCGCGGCGGACCGGTTCCGACTGCTGTGCCAAATACACACTGCCCATGCCGCCTTCGCCGATCAGCTCCAAGAGCTTGTAGCCACCGATTTCGGGATGTTCGGAGATAGCGATGGCAGCTGCCGACAATCGGTGGTCGGTCGTCGATGAAACTGCCGCACGTGTGTGGCTGATTCCAGAATCGTCTTTGACTAAAGCGGATGCCCCAACCGCTTTTTGCAAAAGATTTTCGCTCCCCGATTCTCTCACGGAGATGAGCTGTTGGACTCGTCGCTTGAGGTCGGGTTGCCCCAGCAACACACGATCCAGGTATTCATCACGGTCTCGCGGATCGGTGATCTTGATCGCTGCTAGAAAAACTTCGCGTTCGCCCTTTGGTTTCGGCGTTTGGCTTGCTTCTGGCGGGTGGCTCATGCGACGAACCACGTCGAACACGGGAATTCTTGAGAAGTCATCACAGGGCAAGATCCACGAGCGTGCGACACAAATGGCGGATTTAAACGATCAACACCTATCTTCCTTGGCGACATCCACACTCAATCCGTCCGGCGATCATTGGTAAATCATCTCGACGATGCTCACGTGATTCCATCAGCCGATTCAAATCTGTCGGAAGCTCGGGCATAACGCGAACCGCACCCGCGCGATCGAGAGCACCCTGCCCGGCCGGCTAGCTACTTCCGCACAGCTCAAGCGAAAACCAGGATGTGGCGTAGTCCCAGCGTTCGTACGCTACGGTCCGCGAAATCCCTAACGCCTTTGCCGCCTCGGTGACTGAAAGGCCGGCGTAGAGCCTCAGCCTGACCAGTTCGGCCACCTGCGGATCGGACTGCTCCAACTTGCCGAGTGCGTCGTCGAGTTCGAGCAATTCTACCGGGCCAATGGTCTGAGACTGTCGCGGATCCCGAACATCGGTCAGATCGACTTGAAACCGGTCGCCGCCGCGTTTTAGCCGTGCTTTACTCCTCGCATGATCAACCAAAATCCGCCGCATCGCATTGGCCGCCGCCGCAAAAAAGTGACCCCGTGACTCCCACTCAGCCGACGCCCCCTGACCCAGCAAGCGAAGGTACGCGTCGTGCACGAGCACGGTAGCCTGCAGGGTGTGATCGGGACGCTCGCGGGCCATCTGCATCCCGGCTTGCTTTCGAAGATCCTCGTAGATCAGTGGTAGTAACTCATCGATGGCCTGTTCTTCACCGGTCGAGATCCGATCCAAGATCGAAGTGATATCGTCAGCAGTTTTCATCTGTTGGTTGGATATTTAGTTCCGTGTCCGGCGTGTTTTCACGCGGAGTATAGTCGGCTCGCGGCCACCGCGACGGTGGGCTGAACGGACGCGGCGCGTAATCTTCAGACACCAGCCAATAGTGCGAAAACCTGACCAGGGCGCCGCTGATCGTACTGAGACGCCGACCCCGCAACGGCTGATTTGGCCAATGAGATTCCGCGGTCGCTTTGTGACCACAGTCGCGTCAGTTGAGTGTCCTCAAAGTTGCAAAAAAATCCGGAATCTCCCGGACGATCGCACCGGAAAGAACGCAGAGGTTTGTGAGCGAATGCTCCAACTCGAAAACGGAGCATGCTGCTTTCCTTTCCCACCAAAGATTCTACGCGTCACTCCCCTATGAAAACTGTCAAGCGAGACAAGCGATCCTCACACCACAGCCGTCGTAGCAGCCGAAGGCGGAATCACTTGCTCGAGAAACTCGAAGATCGGCGTCTGCTGGCGGTCACGACTCCGCCACTTGTCTCGGGCGACGTCGTCTTCAACGGGGATGCGCAAGCCGATGTGTTCGAGTTGTCCGTCAACGATCAGGGACGACTGGAGCACAACAATCCCGGTGGTGTTTTCAACAGTCCGATCGACCTCGATTCGATCACGCCGGGCGACCAGAGCCTCTTGATCAGCGAGATTACCAGCCTCCGCTATTTGGATGGCGGCAACAACGACACGCTCTCTTTCGTCGGCAACAATCCATTCACGATCAATTCTGCGGACCTCCGAGTCGAGGCGCAAACGATTGTGATTGGAGCGAATACCGTTGTTTCTTCCGATACGGGATCGATCGAGCTAGTCGCCTCGCGCAATCTAGAAGTTCTGAGCTTCGCGGAAATCTCCACGATGGACGGGGGAATCCTCCTGTCCGCCAACGCGAATGAAGCAGCCACCGGCAGTTTTGTTGGCATCAACGCGGAGCCTGCAAGTGTCATTCAGACAAGCGGTTCGGGAAACGTTGTGATGACTGGGAGTGGTGGAGATGATCCCACCAGTCCTGCTCAATACGGAGTGTTCTTGAGTGGTTTGGTTGAATCGACTTCGACCGCTGCCGATGCTGGCACTGTGACGATTACGGGTACGGGTGGAAGCGGGACTCGGCTGAACTACGGCGTTTACATTCCCAATGACTCAAACCTGCGAAGTGATTTTGGCGACATCACAATCCAAGGTCAGGGCGGATTTGGTACGGACCTTCTCAACATTGGTGTTTACGTTCGAGGGAACATTCAGTCGACTGGCATCGGGCCCAACGCAGCCGCGATCTCCATCATGGGAACCGGTGGAACTGGAGTGCTGGCTAATGCGCTTGTTTCGGATCAGTACGGTGTCCAAATCGGCCGGAGCAACAACTCGCGTGGAACGCAAATCGCAAGCGTGAGCGGCGATATTTCCATCTCTGGGCAGGGAGGTGACGCGGTTGGTCGAATTAACCGTGGCGTTTACATCCGTGAAGCAGAGATCGTCTCAACTGGTCTAGGTTCCGATGCGGCACTCATCTCGATTGATGGAGTTGGAGTCGCGGGCGACGGTGTTGACCTATTTAATGGCACAAGGCTCAGCAGTCGTGATGGCGATATTGCGATTGCGGGGCAGGCGGGGGATGCGACGGCCAGAGGACGTGGTGTCAACATAACAAATGCGGAGATTTCGTCGATTGGAGTTGGTGTTAATGCAGCGAAGATCCTGATCAACGGGACTGGAAACTTTCCCGCCTCAGACCCTGGCGTTCGGGTGGCTGGCAACGACTGGGACCTCACCAGCGTTGACGGTGACATCGCGATCATAGGAAGCGGAGCCGAGGGGATTCAGGTGAGCGGTGAGGGCATCATTGCGTCCACAGGGATAGGAGAGAATGCCGCGACGATTACGATCGAGGGAACGGGACGCAGCGACGGCGCAACATCGGACCGCGCCCTTGGAGTTGATTTCCAGTCCATTCCAGAAGATGAGTCATCAGTCACAAGCGTCGATGGCGACATCGTGATTACGGGGATCGCAAGTGGGAGTTCGGGCGCTATTCACCGAGGTGTGAGAATCCGGGGCTTTGACGTCGTATCAACTGGATCAGGACCCGATGCTGCGAATATCACGATTGAAGGCGTTCGCGGAGTTGGGGACGTTGGAGTCCTCTTCGGGGTGAGTCTTGAGGGTGACGGTCAAGTTGTTTCCAGCCGAGATGGGGCCATTTCAATTCTTGGTGATTCTGATGGAGGCCAAGGAGGTAGCGGGACTGGAATCAGCTCCGCTGGCATGCTAGGAGGTGTTCAAACAACAGGTCCAATCACGTTAAAGGCTAACTCGATCGACCTCGTTGATGAATCGATTATTCAGTCGACTGGGGACTTGGTCATCCAACCACTTACACGAAACACGTCAATCGGTTTAGGAGGAGGCACCGGCGAGTTAAACCTGAACGACTCCGAGATTTCTCGGTTTGTCGACGGTTTCAATTCGATCACGATTGGCGACACTTCCGGCGGAACGGGTACGGTTGACATCGAGACCAGCACGTTTTTTGATTCCGTGACAATCGCTGGTGGCACGATTAATGATCGATTAGGAACCGACCTGATTGCTGATGAAAACATGGTCACTCTCGTTGGATCAATCGAACCGGGGCAATCGCCCGGAATCCTGACGGTGGAGGGCGACCTGTTCATTGCAGATGACAACCGATTCGAAGTCGAAATCGGTGGACCACAAGCCGGGAGCACTGACAACGACCATGACCAAATCCAGGTGACTGGAGCGGTCACAATCAGCCCAAGTGTAACCCTGGACGTAGCTCTTTTCGGAGGGTTCATACCCGCAAGCCGGCAGCCGTACGTGATCGTCGACAATGATGGAACCGACGAGATTAGTGGAAGTTTTGCAGGCCTGCCCGAGGGGGCGTCGATTGAAGTCGGTGACGGCGCCTTTCAAATCTCCTACAGCGGGGGAGATGGCAATGATGTTGCATTGATCTGGCTCGCGCCGACGACCCTTGGGATTACCGACGTCAACGTGCTGGAAGATGCTGCGGACACTTCGATTGATCTTTTCGCGGTTTTTGATGACGCGGATGACCCGGTGAACACGTTGTCGTTCAACGTCACGGAGAACAGCAATGCTTCGCTGTTTGATTCCGTCAATTTTGATGCCGTATCGGGCTTACTGACCCTCGACTACTCAGCGGATGCCAACGGCTTCTCCGACCTATCCGTTCGAGCAACGAACTCGGACGGCTACTCCGTCGAGACCACGTTTCGCGTCAACGTAACGCCTGTAAACGACGCGCCCGCATTCACCGCGGTCGATCCGCCCGTGGTAATCGAAGACTCGGGACTGATAACGATATCCGGTTGGGCTACGTTCGACCCAGGTGTGGAAAATGAATCAACGCAAAAGGTATTGGCGTATCAAGTGAGTGGCATCAGCAATCCTGGCCTATTCGCTACCACGCCCAGCATCGATTCCGATGGCAATCTGAGTTATCAGTCAGTTGCGAACGCATTTGGGACATCCACAATTGAAGTAAGCGTCCAGGACGATGGTGGTACCGGCAACGGAGGTGAGGACACTTCTGCGTCCGAGACATTCTCCATCACGGTCGAATCAGTCGAAGACGCTCCGAAGATCGAAAGCCCATCGACAGTAAGTATTGAAGAGGGTCAGTCGTTTATCCTCGATATAGAAGCTAGTGATGCGGAGGGTGAAACGGAGAGCGGAGGAGGTTTAACGTACAGCCTATCTGGAGGGGTAGATGCTGGTTTGTTTTCAATCGATACCAACACGGGAAATTTGGTGTTCAATGCAGAGCCAGATTTTGAAATCCCGCTCGATGCTGATGCAGACAATGTCTACGAGCTACAAGTCACGGTGATCGATTCGCTGTCCTTTACCGACACACAGGCAATCTCGGTTACTGTCCTCGACGTAAACGATGCCCCTGTCCTGACGGGACCTTCCATCGCTGAAGTGGCTGAGATCGATCGATTCGTGGCCGATTTTGATGCGACGGACCAGGATGGCGACACACCCGGCGATGGACTCTTTTTCATCGTCCGCGGTGGGGCGGACGCCGCGTCATTCACGATCGATTTCCAAACTGGTGTTCTGAGTTTCGCCTCGAATCCCAACTTCGAGAATCCTTCTGATGCGAACAGCGACAACGTTTACGAGGTGGAAATCGCTGTCCTCGATTCGGGGAGTCCGACCGGTAGGCAGGAAATCACGACTCAGGTGGTTCTCGTTACGGTAACGGACGTCGCGGAGCCAACCGTTGTAATCGCTGCGATCACCGAAGATGGTGGCGCTGGGCTCGAGGTGGACGCACAACTCATGAATCCAGAGGGCAGACCGATTTCCGGGACTGTGTCTCTTGTTCAAGACGCTTTCATTGATCTTTCCCAAGTGCCAGAGAACAAAGACTTCATCGAGGGGGATGAATTCATTCTCGGTGTTTTCGATGGGCCTCCAGAACTTTCACCGGGTTTGCGAGCCGGATGCGGTGACAGCAGCGCGGGCCCTGTCACGTTCAACTTTGAAGGCTCCCTCGGTGGAATCTGTGGCGGCGGCAACCGATTCCGCGATCCAGGCTGGACGATCACGGTACAGTCGAAAATCACCGGTCAAGACTACGTGCTGTCGATGCAGAGTTGGGCAGATCCGACCAGCTACATTCGCTCAGTTGCGGTGTTAAGTGTTCCCTACACGGAGCGACTGCCGGGTTCGGTGGATCTGACCGGTTTGAACCTGGCGACGGGCGAATCCTACGTGCTCGCCATCACGGCAGAGGACGATCGGGGTGCCAGTGGCGCGGACACGAAGAGTTTCATCTACCAAGGAGAAGATTTCCTCCAATTCAGTAGCGAACCGACCGTCATGATCGGCGGCTCGATCGGGACTGAAACTGATGACTTGGATCAACGATTTTCCTGGAGTGTTGAGGATGTCGATGATGATTTGACGTCGGTGGAAATCGTTGTCTTCAAAGATGGCATCCGGATTGATTCGCTTTCCGGTCTAGTTGACCCGACCGGCCAAGTTGACTTCAACCATCAAGGAGTCGGGCTGTTCGAGATAGCGTTGACTGCGACCGACAATGCTGGTTCCGTCGTCACCGCTGACCGCGCCGTACTCGTTTCCGATGATGACACCACCAGCCCACTGATCTCGATCTCCGGCTCTAGCGGAACGGAACTTGAGATCGACACCAACGTGTATTCATGGAACGTGGAAGATGCTTCGGGTCTTTCAGCGCTCTCGGTCACCGTCACGCGAGACGCGGGTGACGGTCCGGTGGCGATTTACACCACCGCCGACATCGCCGACGCGACCGGCAGCTTTCACTTCGATGACTTTGGCGTTGGCGTCTACGAGCTCTTGATCGTCGCGACCGATGCAGACGAAGACTGGGCCGGCGACGGTGCAAGTAGCAGTGCTGGACGGACCTCCGTCGTCGGGGAACTGTTCATCTCAACCACCACACGTGCGAAGTTGGAAGTCGATGACGGTGAATGGGTCACGCTTCATCGTGCCGATGTCGCCAGTACCAGCAACGGGGATGTCCTCTTCGATCATTCGCAGCTGTCCCATCCGTGGTTTTCCTGGTGGACACCGAATCTCAATGCGTTTCACATGCTGGCCGATGGCAGCATGATTCTTTCGACGGACAGCCGAGGCAGTATCGGCGACCAGGATTTTCGTGATGGCGGTCTCGTGCGTTTCTATGGAGATGAATGGCTGTCTCGCAATCCAGGGAACCCCGATCACTTGCATCAGTCGGCACAGATGATTGCGACGGAGGAGCAGCTGTTTGGAAAACGCTCTCTCCTGACGGGCGTGGACGCGATCAGCATGGCTCCCGATGGCAACGTGGTGATTTCGCTGGACCGAAATCGTTCCTTGGCAGACGGGAACGCATATCATCGCGGTGATCTGATCAAGATCGTTCTGCGTGAAGATGGCGCCCTTGCCTCAAGCGCACTCTATTTTGACCATCAGGTATTGGATGCAACCGGTCGGCGGTGGTTTGGCCATTGGTTCCATCACGATGTCAATGTTGACGGCGCCCACGTGCTTGAAGACGGTCGGATCTTGTTATCGGTTGACAGAACCGCAACGGCCGGCACGGACGGACGGAGCTACAAAGACGGCGACGTCTTTGTCTACGATCCGACCACAAATCTCGCGGAGCTTCTGTTCGACGAAGACAGTTTCCGACGAGATGAGGATGTCGATGCGGTCTTCCTGGGAATTGGCAATGGCGAGCTGAGCCTTCTTGATTCCTGAGAGGGGAATCGCCATCGAAGGTGCGTGGCTCACTCACGGTTTCCCCTCGTAACGACTGCCGCGGGAGTCGAGTGGTGAGAGAGTGCGAAACACCGACACATCAAAGCGTGACCATCTACGGTTTCGCCCCGTGCGACGATCGAATCAACGCCTGCACCTCTCTGCGGCATTGGATGGGTTGTTCAACCCACATGATGTGAGAAGCCCCCTGGAGGACAACGCGTCGGGTTAGGCTCTTTGGAAGCAAGCGTTGCAGGATGGGATCGGTGAAGGAAGCGGTCGCGATGCTGTCGCTGCCAGAGAGAAGCAGCGTGGGGACTTGGAGCGTTTGGATCTCACCAGCTTCTATCCTCGGGTAAGGCCCGTTAGAGCTGACGAGCGCTTCGAGTTCGGCACCGTTTCGCAAGCACCTTGCCTGAATGAAGCTTGGAAGGCGGTCAAAGGTACCGTCTCCGCCAATGCAGTCCATCATCGTCTGCATGGCTCGCCTGGCATCGTCAGACGCGTAGGCGGTCCGAGCGGTGTCCATGGCTCGACTCAACTTCAACCCATGCGACTTGGCCTGGTCAGCCAGATCGCCCTCCACCCTGTCGAGCCATGGAACCAAGGGTGGTTCGGCCAATGTCACGGTTTTGACAAGATCCGGGTGCTGGATGGCTAGCAGGAGCGAAGAATACGCGCCAAACGAATGACCGACGAGGTGCACCTGCCCCAATTCCAACCTGCGAATGAGACCTGCTAGATCGTCCGCTTCGACCTTGGCCGAATGGTCGGGTTGCGGTGCATTCTTGTTTGGAAAGTTGTATCTTCGGCTGTAAGAGATCGCCCGATAACCGTCCCGCGCAAAAGCCTCGACTTGCCGGCTCCAAAAGGTCAGATCGCTCGCCAACCCGTGGACGAACACGACCGGATCGCCGACCCCTTGTTCGCGATAGTGCAGCGCGATGCCGTTATCAAGCGTGATTCGCTTGGACGACACGTCCTGGCTGGAGACACGCGAGTCGAGCTGAATCAGAAGCAAAACCAACGCGAGAACGGCGATTCGACGCATGGGTGACCTTGGTGTTGGGTTGGTTTCTTGGGTTTAGTGCGACCCGTCCTGCTGGGATTCTAGCCTCTCACCTAGCGCCGTCCGATTTGCCTAAGCTGATGCTGCCTCCACACCAAAGCGTCAATCCACAACGAGGGAAGCTTTGCAACCAACACTTGCCATCGAAACACAAGGCCTCGGGCGTTCGTTTGGGACGTTCGAAGCGGTCTGCGACCTCAACCTACGCGTCCCTCAGGGCTGTTTGTACGGGTTTTTGGGACCCAACGGAGCCGGGAAATCGACCTCGATCAAGATGCTAACGGGCATCTTGGTTCCATCGACGGGCGAAATTCTGATCAAGGGAAAGAACCCTTGGCGACGTGAACATGCCATCGAGATCAAGCGACGGACGGGAGTCGTCCCCGAACACCTGGCACTCTTCGACAATCTGACGGCCCGCGAGTACCTCACGTTTGTTGGCCGCATGTACTCGCTGGACATGGACACCACACGGCAGCGTAGCGAGGAACTACTCTCGCTGCTGCAGCTCGAGGACGTTGAGACCAAATTGACCGTCGAGTACTCCCACGGGATGAAGAAGAAGCTGGCGTTGGCTGGCGCTTTGCTGCCCAATCCGGACTTACTGTTCTTGGACGAACCCTTCGAAGGGGTCGATGCGGTCACCTCGCGTGTCATTCGTGAGATCCTTGAAATTTATGTGCAACGCGGTTCGACTGTGTTCATCACCTCCCACGTGCTCGAGATCATCGAACGAATCTGCACGCATGTTGGCATCATTGCAGGCGGACAGTTGGTCGAGCAGACGTCACTGGAAGCTTTGAGTCAGGGGAGCTCCTTGGAACAGCGATTCTTGGAGAAGGTGGGCCGTCCGGAAGAAGAGGACATCAGCCTGAGTTGGCTGGGTGATGGTGGCGCCTCCATCGCAGACGAGGACGTTGTCTCGTGAATCTGCAACAGTTGGCCGCGCTGACACGGATGCGTTGGCAGATCGGACGCAACCTTGTTCGCAAGTCTGGCAGGACCAACCAAGTCCTGCTGACCATTGCCTTGGTCCTCGCCTTCCTCGGATCGATTGGAACCTTTCTGTTTGCCCTGGGATGGGGCAGCGTCCTGATCAACCGGCTGCAACCGTACCAATGGATCTACGTCTGGGATGCCATCACCGTCGTCTTCTTGTTCGTCTGGTCGATGGGCGTGCTGACGGAACTGCAGCGATCCGAACTGCTCTCCCTCAAGAATCTCCTGCACCTCCCTGTTTCGCTGTCCGGGGGTTTCTTCCTGAACTACCTGAGCTCGATCGTGAGTCTCACCGTCCTGCTGTTTCTTCCCGTGCTGTTGGGAATCTGCTGTGTCTCCGTGCTGCACTTCGGAAGCGCATCGTCCGTGTCGTTCTTACTGGTGTCATCGTTCCTCCTGATGGTGAGCGCGGTCACTTACCTGATCCGAGGCTGGCTTGGGAAGTTAATGGAGAACCCGCGAACACGTGGCACGGTGGTCGCCGTGACCACGATCTTCTTCGTCTTGGTGTTCCAGCTGCCAAACATGTTGAACTCGACGTGGATGCGAAGTGGCCGACAGGCGTCACGCGAGCGCCGCGAGGCGCACCGCGAAGAACTGGACCAGCTGCGGCAGCAGTTGGAGGACCGAACCCTGGCGTCGTCCGAGTACAAACCGAAAGTCGCGCGTTTGAAAGAGGCTTTTCAACAGCAGGAGAACTCGATCCGACAGGCGAAGCGAGAGAGCACCCATCAGAGAATCCTGTCGATCAACCAGCTCGTACCCGTTTTATGGTTGCCATACGGAGCCGCATCAGCCGCCCGAGGTTCAATCGCTTCACCCTTGTTGTGCATCTTTGGCATGACCGCATTCGGGTTGGCAAGCCTGGGGCTGTCCTATCGCAGCACCGTCCAAACGTACATCGGCAACGACCGCACAGGCAAGCGTTCCGCGACCCATGACACCTTGGACAGTGCGAAGAGACGGACACGGCTTGAGATGCAGCTGCCTCTTTTGACCAACACCCAGTCTGCCATCGCATTGGCCACGTGGAGAATGACGCTGCGTGCTCCGGAGTCCAAGATGGCGCTTCTGACGCCGCTGATCTTCGCGGCGATGTTTGGCTCCGCGATCTTCTCTGGCTCCATGAGCGCCGTGCCGCAAGCGGCGCGGCCTTGGCTGACGTTGACAGCGATTTCGGTGTCCCTGTTTGGACTGGCGCAACTTCTCATCAATATGTTCGGAATGGATCGCCAGGGCTTTCGTGCTTATATCTTGATGCCGATCGATCGAGGCGACATCCTGCTTGGCAAGAACCTCGGCGTCTTCCCGATCGTCGGTGGACTCACGTCCCTCCTGGTAGTCGCGGTCGGGATCCTTGCTCGCGTTCCGAGTGCCTACGTATTGGCAACGCTTCTACAGGTCCCGATCACGTTTCTGTGTTATTTCCTCGTTACCAATCAGGTTTCCATCACCGCGCCCGTGGGTCTGATTAGCGGGACCATGAAGCCCGTCTCTTTGAAGGCTGGCACGGTCATCACCCAACTCTTAGCCATGTTCTTCAGCCCCTTGATGATGCTGCCCGCCGCGATCGCATTGGGTGTCGATTTTGTCTTGAACTTCTATCTGAAATGGCCCCCGGCTTTGGGCCGAATCGCGCCGGTCTATTTGATACTGACGCTCGTGGAACTGCCGATCATGATCTGGGTCTATCGTCGCCTGATCGCAAGACAGGGCAAGTTTTTGCAAGACCGTGAACAACAGATCTTGGATACCATCACGAAGGTGGCGGGATGAGGGCCACAAAACGCTTCGCGGAGTGTTGCACGTTCCATGGTCGAATCGCGATCACGCGCCTAACGACAGATAGGCAAACAGATCCCGGATCTCTTGGTCCGTCGCGTCCAGCAACAAATTGTCGGGCATCAGGGACGTGTTCAAAGCCCGCATGGTTTCCACCTCATCCCGCTGGACAATGACCAAGCGGTCGTCAGCCATCCGGACGTGGACCTGTTGATCTGTTTGCGATTCAATGCGGCCCGAGAAGGAACGGCCATCGACAGTCAAGACGAGGAACGTTTGATAGCCCTCCCGAATCTCCATACTTGGTGCGGCCAAGCTGTTGATCCAGAACAAGGCGTTGCCACGTTCGTAGCCGTCCAGAGGCGGCCCCAGTTGCCCGCCCTCGCCAAAGAGCTTGTGGCAAGTCGCACAGCGCTTCCTAAACTGAATCGCGCCGGCGTCATGGTCACCACGCTGCAGATCTGTCCCGACGATTTTTTGGACCCGCTTCATCTCATGGACGCGTTCCGGGGCAGTGGCGGCCAGTGTCGCACCAAAGACACGCTGAACCTTTTGAGACAAGGCAACCTCTTCACTCGCTCTTAGTTGCTGCACCACATCGGCAGGGAAGTCGCGTGGCTTCAGTCGCCACTGCAAACACTCGTCCAACAGCCGGTGACTCCACTCCACACGACCGGCCAAGGTTCGCATGGCGGTGGCCCGCAGATCATGCTCGCGACCGATGCGGCTGCCCATCGCTGCCACCAAGGAGTCCGCGATCCCGTCATCCTGATAAGCAGCCAAGGCGGTGATGGCCAGTCTCTGCAGCGGCGGAGACGCCGAACTGCGTCCAGTCGCCAGGGCGAGCAACGGCTTGAGTGCGGCCGTGTCAGGTTGTTCGGCAAAATGATCGACGAGGAGCATCCGTGTGGCTTCCGCCGTCCGATGGCTTGCAAGGCTTTCCAAGGCATCAGGGACGGCATCCGCGGCACCGGTGCGTAACGCAATCACAATCGGAGCGCCGCCCAAGCCCTCAAGGTATTCCGCGTACGCGTTCTGCAAACCGATCGGAAGCGGTGGTAGGGTTCGGCCCTGAAAAGCTTCATGAAGCCCCGCCAGCAAGATGCGACGGACATGTTCATCTTGCGTGCTCTGAAGCACCCATTCGCAGCGACGCAAACCGAGTTCGTCGTCACCGCTCGCGAAACGCTTCATCAGGCGTCCCGCGAGGGTTTGTCGTGTGATCGAGCGTTGCCAGAAACCCTTCGTTTTCACCAAATGCTGGATCGCCGGCCAATCGTTGCAATGCGATTCGACCGCCCACCAGACCAACAACGGGAGGTGAGGGTCAGTCGCGTCGGCATCGTGCCGCAAGAGAGCGGCGATCACCGGAATCGCGTCATTGGAACGAAGCCGTTTCGCGCTCGAAGCCATCTGGCAACGAACCTCCAGGCTGTGCTCCGCCGCCGCACGTGCTGCGAAACCGGGGATCGTTTGGTGACGGTCTCCCATGAGCCGAACAGCCCATCGACGCACATCCGCGTTGGGATGATCCAGGCACTCGGCTGCCAAACCGGGAGACAAGCACCCCAACATGCTTAAGGTGCAAACCCGCTCGCCCAAGCCCAACATCTGATTGCGAGAATCGGGCCGAAGATCTCGCGCGGCACGCAAGGGACGCGCTAGCTCCTCGGCGATTGCGACGTCGCTGCGCCAACCCAGTTCCAGTGAAGCTCGTCTGCGAACCCAACGACGAGGATGGCCCAAGAAAGTAACCAGCTCGGCAGACGACTTGGACGCGAGGTCGCCCAATTCGAATCTTGGAAGGGATCCCTCGGGTTGCAAGCGATAAACCCGCCCACTCGTCTTGTGCCAATCGTCAAGAGGGCTCACATGGCTGAGTCGGGAATCGTACCAATCCGCCAAATACACCGCGCCATCGGGCCCCACCCCGGCGTACACCGGTCGAAACCAATGGTCTTCGCTATCAACCAGATTGTCTTCGTCGACAGTTTGAAACGTGGAGCCATCCGGAACGCGACGACTGCACCACACCAAGTTGTGCAGCGAATTGGGGGCGATGATTCGTTCGCGATACTCGTTTGGAAACAAGTTTGATTCATAGATGCAGAATGCTTGGGCGAAGCGCCGCGAATCGCCTTGCAAGGGCATGGAACGAAAGAAACCGTACGCATGAGAATTGGTCAGTGGCCCATGCTTTCCCCAGTTCTTATGAGAATAGCTGCCCTGCGGAAAATACCACCCGCGCGTGTTGCCTCCATTGTTGCCCGAGAACACGCGCCCCTTGGCGTCGATTTCCAAACTGAAGTTGTTGCCGCCTCCCTCCGCATAGATCTCAAACCGCTTGGACGAAGGCTCGTATCGCCACACGCACTGGCCCTCAAAACGAACGCCCTTGGTCACCGCAGAACTGACATCGCCCGTGGTTGTGCTTCCATTGCACCCATAGAGCCAACCGTCCGGGCCCCAAGTCAAGTTGTTCGCAACACTGTGGGTGTCCTGCAAACCAAAGCCTGAGAGATGAACCTCCGGATCACCGTCGGGGATCGCATCCCGATCGGTATCGGGATAGAAGAGCAAGTAGGGCGGGTTCAAAACCCAGATCCCGCCGCGTCCCACCTGGACGGACGAGGCGATGTTGAGGCCCTCGATCACGTCCCGCTGAGAGTCATAGACACCATCCCCGTCGGAGTCCGACAAAACGCTAATCACGTCGGAACCACGAACACCATCGGGCGGAGGCTCGGGAACACGATCGAAAACCGCTCGGAGATGCTGGTCATAGCGAACCACTTTGAGGCCCGCCGGAAATTGATATTGGCGGTATTGCACCACCCACATGCGGCCTTGCGAGTCCCATGACAAATGCAACGGTTGGGAGATGGCGGGTTCACTGGCAACAACGTTGATCTCCAAACCATCACGCAACCGAAACTTTCCAATGGCGTCCGTCACGGGGGTCGGTCGAGAATCGTCGGCCATGACGCCGCGACCGTTGAATGCCTGCATGAAGG
>JBCCYK010000067.1:0-26870 GCA_039189905.1 Planctomycetota bacterium | reverse complement strand
TCCATCCCCGCTCACGCTCAGCGTCCTCATTTCTTCCCAAACGGATGCTCGACTGAACCTTGTGATTTGACGCGGAGGTGATTGCGTTTTTGCCGCACGCTCATTTGCGAGGCAAAGCGTGTCGCTACGAAGTCGATTACGCCGACGGTCGGACGGAGCTCTTGTTGGACGTCCCCGAGTACGACTTCAATTGGCAGTTGCGTTATGAATACCGGCAGCATCGCCGATTCGAACGCGGCGATACCTTGCGTTACACCGCTTGGTACGACAACAGCACGTCAAATCCCGCCAACCCAGACCCGGACGCCACAGTGGGTTGGGGGCAACAGACCTTTGACGAGATGCATTTGGGATATATCGAGTACATCATCCCGAACTCGGATGAGGAATCGGCCTCGAAAATTCGCCTCCGAGATCGCATTGGCAGTTCCATCCGAGACAAGAGTAACGAGCGATTATTCGAGCAGTTTGATGAGGATGGTGACGATCGGATCACGCGATCGGAGGTCAGGTCGCGGCTAGGGGATCGCAGCCCGAGCGCGCTGCGACTTTTTGATCGACTCGATCGCGACGAAAACGATCATTTGGATTCCCGCGAATTCCGGCTCTTGAACCAGGCCATCCGGGGATCTTAGGCAATTCGACTGCCTCGAGTTCTCAAGCGTCTCAATCTGGCACGTTTGGGACTTATCAACCGGCGCATCCCCCTGACCAACGCTTCCGCTTAAGTCGATTCTTGGTTCTTTGTCTGGACGCTGTGGGCGATGATCGGTGTCATTCGCGGATCAGAAGCATTTTTGGACGTGAGCCATCCGCGCTGACTCCGATTTGTTTTACACTCCCCGTTTATGAGCGAAGGAACTTCCGAATCGCCCGTTTCGTCAACAGACGCACTCGTGACTCAGGCCCGATCCTGGTCTCATCGTCATTTGTTGGAACTCCGGAGCCTAACGCCCGGTGAGATCCTGTTGCTGTTGCAGACAGCGCAACGTCTTCGCGAGTTGACCGACGGTTGCCGTCGCAAAATGCCCCTGCTCCAGGGCAGAACCTGTGCGAATTTGTTTTTTGAGAACAGCACCCGAACACGCAACAGTTTCTCTTTGGCTGCGAAGCGACTGGGTGCAGATACAGTCGAATTTAGCTCTGCCGGCAGCAGCACGGCAAAAGGGGAAACCTTCGTCGATACGGCCAAGACCATTGAGGCCATGGGAGTCGATTGGATCGTCACGCGTCATAATACGCCTGGGACGCCGCATCTCCTGGCACGCGAGCTGGATACCTGCATTCTGAATGCGGGCGATGGTCCTCACGAGCACCCCACGCAAGGTTTGCTCGACATGCTCACCGTGTTGCAGCATCGCGGGCGTGACGATTGGATGTCGCCCAACGCGGATCCCAAGCGGATCTTCGAAGGCTTGACCATCGCCATGGTCGGGGACATCGCGCACAGCCGCACGGCCCGAAGCAATCTTTGGGCGCTCAAGAAGCTCGGGGCGCACGTCATCGTCTGCGGTCCGCCGACATTGGTCAGCCCTCGTTGGACCGAGCTTGGGTTCGAAGTCGCGTACCGATTGGATGACATCGTGGAAAGATGCGATGTCTTGAATCTGTTGCGAATCCAGTTTGAGCGTCAATCAGCCCGACCGTTCCCGAGTGTGCATGAGTATGCCCTGCTGTATGCAATGAACGGTCATCGCATGGCGCGTGCGAAGGACGACATCCTCATCATGGCACCCGGCCCGATCAATCGCGGTGTGGAAATCACGCCGGAGGTGGCGGATGGAAAGCATTCGGTGATCCTGGAACAGGTCAACAATGGGCTCGCGGTTCGGATGGCAGCACTGTACCTACTCTGCATGGCAGATCAGCGGTCGATTGCGCCGCCTGACGACGACGAGCCTCACCACGACGCCGCGTATCCTGAGTCCGGCATTGCGGCGGCAGGGAGCCTTCCATGAATCGTGACCCCGTGGATGTCAACGCGATCGGTTCGGCAGTGCTTTTTGAGAACGGGCGCATCATCGATCCGAGGAACCAAATCGATCGCGTTGGGCGTGTCTTGGTCACCGGGCAAATCATTGCTGCGTTGGATCCGAGCGACGCCGATTTGCCCACCGCGTGTGACCGAATCGACATTCGGAACCAAATATTGGCTCCTGGATTGATCGATTTGACGGCGGAGTTCCGCGAGCCCGGGTTTGAGGAAGACGAAACGATCCAATCAGGTAGCGATGCGGCGCTCGCGGGAGGCTATTCCTCGGTGCTGGTCAGCAGCAGCACACAGCCCGTCGTTGATTCCGCGGCTGCCGTCCAACTCGTGCGTCAGATCGCTGGCCGCGTCCAGGGTGTTCGTGTGTATCCAATCGCGTGTTTGAGCAAAGGTCGGGAAGCGGACCAGATGTCCGAGCTGGGGACACTGACCGAAGCAGGTGCCGTGGCTTTTAGCGATTCGCCCAAGCCGATGTCGAATGACGCCCTGTTGAAGCGAGCGCTCGAGTACTGCCGGATGCTCAATCGCCCGATCTTTGACCGTCCCGAGGTGCCTGAGCTTGCACGCGGAGGTGTGATGCATGATGGACGCGTCGCATTGACACTAGGTCTGCGAGGACTGCCGACCGAAGCGGAAGATCTGGCGGTTGCTCGGGACGTGCGCTTAGCCGAGGCGACGAAAGGATGGCTCCATGTCGGACCGATCAGCACCATGGGCGCGATCGACATGATCGGCCGAGTGCGGGGTCGTGGGATCGAGGTGACCGCTTCCACTTGTCCCCATAACTTGTCCGGCGATGACCGTCTGCTTGAGAGCTACGATTCGTGCTACAAAGTCCACCCGCCGATTCGATCACCGCGTCATGCGCAAGCGGTGCGAAATGCGATCGCATCGGGAGTGATCACCGTGATTGAATCGGGGCACATGCCGCGATCGCTTGAAAAGAAATACAACGATCTCGATCTGGCGCCTTTCGGTGCAGCGACCTTGGAAACGACGCTTGGCGTTTGCGCCACCGAGTTGGTTCATCATGGCGGCTTGGATTGGCCCACCTTGATCGCGTGCCTGTCATCCAACCCCGCGCAGGTCGCCGGTATTCCTGGTGGTAATCTGGAAGTCGGTTCGCCCGCGGACATCGTCGTGATCGACCCGATGCACGAATGGCGCGTGGATCCCAGCGAGTTTCGATCCCATTGTCGAAGCAGCCCTTTCGCTGGCCGAACACTGACTGGCCGCCCAGTGGCGACGATGGTGGGCGGTCAGTTCAAGTTTCAACTTCAGACGGCAACGTGCGTCTAGCGTTTCGGGTTTGATGTCACGTGGCCGAAGATCATCGCTTCCCGAAGTCGCTTCACGTTCTCAGTAGCCGGTCTTTCGGCAAGATCCTGCGCGAGGGTGGCACTGCGGCGGCGAGCACCCTGGTGGTCGCCGCCCTACCGCGTTCTCACACAGGACGCACGGAACCGACTCGAATCGGCATCACCATCCCACAACGAACGGGCAATGCTGTCACCCGCAATCGCTGGAAGCGTTTGATTCGTGAAGCGTTCCGACACAGCAAAGAACAAATGCCCGTTGGCTACGATCTGATTGTTCGACCCAAGAAGGGCGCCGAGGCGAACTACCAGTGCATCATGGACGAGCTGCCCAGGGTTGTGCGACGTGCTGCCCATCGATCAAGGTCGCACTAGTATTCCGCCGCAGCTCAATGTTCGCTTACAGCCGTGGCGAAAGACGCCAAGTCTTTCGGTGTCCTTGCAGCAGGACGAATCTCTTTGGGGGCTTGTCGATTTATTCATAACCCGAAGCGTTAGCGAGGCCTGGTTCGACGTTGATCCGGTTTCAAGGTGTCCTCGCTGACGCTTCGGGTTGTGATTGGGATTAAATCACCTGCCCTTGGCGAGTTTTGCTACACGAAAACGAAGCTGCGGGGAAGTACTAGCTCAGGGTGCAAAGAACCGCGTTGGAAGTTGTGTCGGCAGACCAGCGCGACAGAGCTGAAAACCGCCGGCTTTCAGTCCGCATCGCGCAAGCGTTCGAATGTGAACAGGCCGCTGCTGTGCCCGTCGCTGAAAACGATGTTGTAGGCATAATTGCCCACGGGTTTCATCGCCGTGATGGTGAGCGGGCGGGCCTCCGCCGCCGAGATGACCGGCAGTCCCATCGTTTTGATCCGTTCGCCACCGCTTGCGGGAGCGTCACTGGGCTCATCGCGTCTCTTCTCGCGACACGTGGCGCACGGGCAGGTGTCACGAAGCCGCCGTGCCGTCCACTCGGATCTCGTTCCGTCATCCCATGCGATCGAGATTGCCGCTTCGCTGACGCGCTCGATGGCAATCGGCAGCACCTCCTGGGCGTCGCTCATTCGATTTCCTCCATCACCGCTTGCTTGGCCAAGGCGGCTTGCCCCGCCGCCAAGGCTCGCACGATGGCGTCCACATCGTAAACACAACCACCCCAGGTCCCTCCCCCAACTTGTTGCAGAGCGGCCCACAGCCGCGTGTCGTCTGGCACGTTGCCTTCGACTTTCAGGTCAGGATGCAGCGATCGCGTTTCTAGGGCTTGCATCGGAGGGGATCCTTCATGCGAAGCCACCAAGTTAACGCGACCTTCCATGGTATTGCGATCGATTTCGATCTCGATCGTATCTCCATCACGCACGCGACCGATGGGACCACCCGCCAACGCCTCCGGACCAACGTGCCCGATGCACGCCCCCGTGCTCACTCCTGAAAAGCGCGCGTCCGTGATCAACGCGACGTTCTTGCCAAACGACAAGTACTTCAGCGCGGATGTGATCTGGTAGGTTTCCTCCATCCCACACCCGATGGGACCACGGCCGATCAAGACGAGGATATCGCCGCTTTGAATTGCCGGCTCAAGCTGGCCTTTGACCGCCGCAATCGCATCCCGTTCACTCACAAAGACGCGTGCCGGTCCTCGTTTGCGATACACGTTGTCATCGTCCACGACGGTTGGGTCGATCGAAGTGGCTTTGATCACAGAACCTTCTGGGCACAGATTGCCGGAGGGAAAACAAACCGTGCTGCTCAGCCCCGCTTCTCTGGCTTTTGGTGGCGGCATGATGACGGCATCCGGATCCACGTCATCGGCCAAACGCAGTCGCTCGCGACACACGGCGCGCCGATCACTTTCGTGCCATTGGTCGAGTAGCTCATTCCAGCTCAGCCCGGTGACCGTGAGAGCGTCGCCATTCCATAGGCCTTGTTCGCGTAAGTGCCATGCGACTTCCGGAACGCCACCCGCCAAGAAGAATCGCACGGTCGGATGACCCACCGGTCCATTGGGGAGACAGTCGACAAAGCGCGGTGACGCGGCATTGGCTTTCCGGAATGCGTCCACACCTGGACGCGGGCAACCGGCAGCATGCGCGACTGCGGGAATGTGAAGTAACAAGTTGGTGCTGCCACCCACAGCGGCATGTATCAGCATGGCGTTTTCGAACGCCTCTCTCGTCAGGATATCCCCTAGCGACATGCCTTTCTTCGCCATTGCCGACGAAGCCAACGCGGAATCCCGTGCCATCTTCAACCAGATCGGTTGACCACTGGGAGCGAGAGCCGCATGGGGCACCGTCATGCCCAATGCTTCCGCCACAACCTGCGCCGTTGCCGCCGTACCCAAGAACTGGCAGCCACCGCCAGGTGTCCCACACGCACGACAACCAGCCACCGAGGCATCTTCCAGGCTCATCTCACCACGACTGTAGCGAGCACCAATCGTTTGGACTTTTCCAGCGTCCTCGCCCTCAATCGGCGGCAGCGTCACACCTCCGGGGACCAAAACGTTGGCTAGATGGCGAGTTCCGGCGAGCGCCATCATCATCGCGGGCAGCCCTTTGTCGCAGGTCGCGATCCCAATCACCCCTTTGCGTCTCGGAAGCGACCGAATCAGCCTTCGCATCACGATGGCAGCATCGTTCCGATACGGCAAAGAGTCGAACATCCCGTCCGTTCCCTGCGTTCGACCGTCACATGGGTCACTCACGAACGCCGCGAAAGGAACACCTTGCTCGGACTCGATGGCCTCCGCCGCGGCTTGGACCAGCAAACCGACTTCCCAGTGTCCTGTGTGGTAACCCAAAGCGGCAGGGGTTCCATCGGGATTGCGCACGCCACCCTGGGTGCTGAGCACCAAGAACTGATCGCCCAAAACGCGGCGTGGGTCGAAGCCCATGCCGACGCTTTGAGTCAATCCAAACAGATCTCCGCTCGTCCACGTGCGTAGGATCTCATCGCTCAATGGCAACTTGCCGGACGGGCCAGCAGCCTTGGTCGCCAGCGAGTCGGGTTGGATCTCGGATGCAGCGCCGATCTCTCCGAAGTAATCGGGCACGGCGGATGCGGCTTGCTCGCGTCCCTGCACGGGTTCAATCACTACGATTCCCGCCCGTCAAAACCATCAGGTAGTACAACAAGGTCATGACGGATTGAAGCGTTCCGGCGACATAAGTCAGCGCGGCGGCATTGAGAACCTTGGCGACATACTGCTCTTCGCGATCGGCGATCAGCCCGTACTGAACCAGGTGCTCTCGCGCCCGGCTGGACGCATTGAACTCGACCGGAAGATTGACCAATTGAAAAAACACCACTGCCGAGAACAAGATCACACCGGCCCACATCAGAGCCGGAATCGTTCCGATCGCACCAATCATCAGGAGCGTCATGCCGATGCCACTCCCAAAGTTGGCCGCCGGAACAGCCGCATTGCGAACGACCAGAGGTGCATAGTTCTGCGCGTCCTGAAATGCGTGGCCGGCCTCGTGGCATGCCACGCCCAATGCCGCCATGCTACGACCGCTATACACGTCCGAACTCAATCGCAAAACCTTCGCTCGCGGGTCATAGTGGTCCGACAGGTGCCCGGCCACTTGTTCGATGCCCACAGACTGCAAACCGGCAGCGTCAAGCATCGCTCGAGCCGCCTGTGCGCCACTCATTCGAGCTGGCACCTGACTCATCTCGGCAAACGAAGACTTCACCTTCCACTGGGCGTAGAGCCCGAGCAGCAAGGGGGGAGCAACGAACATCAAGTACATCAACATGGTCGTGATTCATCTTCTTTAGGTGGAAAGCACGTCTCAGCCACTGTCAATTCGACAGAGCTCGTGCCGGATAGGCAAGGGATGCACATCCCACGCCAACCTTCGCGATGCCGCATCGGAAATCGCCTCGGGAAAACGTGTTTCGTTATCCGTTTTAGCAATGCTGCCGCCCCGAATGGACGCCTGCAGGCCGGCTTAGCCAGCGGGACGCCGACGTGAGGGCTTCGCGTTCAACTTCAATTCGGGCACCACCGCAGTGCCACCGTGAAAAGTACGTTTCCCATCGAGGGTGTGATCGAACACAAACGCCCCACTGGGCATCGATTTTCGCGATGACACTCGCAGGATCGCGGGATGACCACATTGCGTACACCGTACACGAAGCCCATGGCTGTCCAGCATGGCATGGATCGCGGAAGCCAAAGCTTGGTTCCGCTCAAGGGAGCCCAAGGACTGCCCCACGAAGGCCTGCAGTTGCGACTGGATTTGCAGCCGAACGCGTCGCTGGATCTGATTGAGATCCTGTTGCATCCGTCGTAATAGTGCCGCCGCATCTGCATCGGCAAACGCTTCGCCAGGGACAACCGATGTGGGCTTCACGCCTCGAACGGCCTGAGGATTCACCTGCACGTTCAAACGCAACTCGCCTGCGGAAGGGTCATGGCATCTGCCTTGGGAGTGAGCTGGCTGCTGGCTGGGGCCCAACCTCGTCGCTGAGTCACGGAGGAGAACTCAGAAAAATTGGCTGGAATGCAGCTGTTAAACCGTAGACAACAGGTTATACAAATTGTATAAATAGTCCAGGGCGATTTTGCTCACAACGCGATCGACCCGCAAATTCGGGTTGCTGGGAACGAGGCCCCCAATCGCTCCCAGGGACGCACCTCCCACATCCTGTATCTTTGTGTCGACTCACTTGGTCCCTGCAATCGCTTCGCATGACAGATCGCCGTCGGACGAATCCAGCAATCGCCAGTTCCCATGGCGACGCCCTGTGTCTTTTGACTACGGTCGATTGACGTCTCAAACCAGAAGGCCCGTTCGGCTTGCTGAGCTGGTGCTGAGCTCAGCGTTTCGATTCAACGAGATGATTCGACCTGAGTTTCTTGCCTCCCATTTGCGTTTGCCCCTTCAACGCCCATGTCGGTCAATCAACAGACGGTAGAAGAAACCAAGGCACAGATACGTGCGTTGGTCAACGAAATCGCGACACTCAGCAAGAGTGGTGCGACAGCGGGCGAGTTCTATCCAGAGCTGCTCACCAAAATCATCACCGCCTTGGCCGCTCCGGGTGGTGCCGTCTGGCTGCTCGATGAAGACGGGGCGTTGAGGCTTCAGTATCAGGTCAACGCGGAGCCGTCGATCTTGTCGGACGACACCGACGACGCTGCGCGGCACATGCGGCTGATCCGTCGTGCGGCCAATGCGGGGCAATCGGTTCTGGTGCCTCCCTACAGCGGCACAACCGATGGCGATGCCGAAGGCAATCCGACCCGTTTCTTGTTGGTGCTGGGCGCGTTGGAACATGATGGCCAGAAAGACGGCCTCATCGAAATCTTTCAACGCCCGGACACCGCGCCGGACACGCAGCGAGGCTATCTGCGGTTCCTACAGCAGATGTGCGACTTGGCTGCCGAGTGGCTTCGGAGTCAGAAGCTTCGCACCCTGGGCGATCGACAAACGCTTTGGCAACAGTCAGATGCCTTTGCCCGTCTCGCGCACGAATCATTGGACCTGAAAGAAACGGCCTATGTGATCGCGAACGAAGGGCGGCGTTTGATCGGCTGTGATCGTGTCAGCGTGGCCATCCAGAAGGGACGCAAGGCCCGCGTGGAAGCGATCAGCGGTCAAGACACGATCGAAAATCGTTCCAACATCGTGACCGCTCTGAACAACTTGGCGACACGCGTGGTTGCAGCCGGGGAGCCGTTGTGGCACGACGGATCGACGGAAGACCTTCCTCCGCAGATCGAGGAGGCCCTCGAAGACTACGTCGACCTCTCCTATGGCCGCAACATCGCGGTGCTTCCGCTTCGCGAACCCCAGCGCAAACTGGGACTGGCCGCAGAGCAAGGTGCCGCAGGCGAGGTGGATCGGGATGATGCCCACCGGGGCGATGTGATCGGAGCCTTGATCGTCGAACAGATTGAAAGTGATCTTCCGCCGGATGTTTTTCGACAGCGTTGTGACTTGGTCTACGAGCACGGCACTCGGGCGGTCGCCAACTCCATGTCACACACCAACCTGTTCCTGATGCCGCTATGGCGGACCCTGGGTCGTGCCACCTGGGTTCTCAGGGCACGCACACTTCCAAAGACCCTCGCCGTGGTCGGGGCCATCGCAGCGGCCATCCTGGCCCTGGTCTTCGTGCCCATGGACTTTGATTTGGAAGCGGATGGCAAACTGCTCCCGGAAGTTCGCCGCGAGATCTTCGCCGCGATCGATGGCGAAGTCCGCGAAGTGTTGGTGCAGACCAACCAGGTCGTAGCCAGGGAACAAGAACTTGTCCGCATGATCAATCCCGATCTGGAGATTCAGATCAAGGAACTCGAAGGCCAGATCCTGACCACGAAAGCAGAGCTAAACCGAGTCCGAGCGCAGTTGTCACGGCGACAAGAACTGAAGACTTCCGAACAACGGGCACTGGAAGGCGAGGAGCTGGAGGTCGAAACCAAGCTAGAAGCTTTGGAAGCCAAGTTGACACTCCAGAAACAACGCGAAAGCGAATTGGTCGTCCGCTCGCCCATCGACGGTGTGGTCACCACATGGGAAGTGGAACGGATGTTGATCAATCGCCCCATCATGACTGGGCAAGTGCTGATGGAGATCGCGGACCTGAACCAGCCGATGTTGCTCGAGATTCAGATGCCCGAAAAGCGCGAGGGGCACCTCGATCTGTTTGTTCGCGACCAGAACACCGCGGAACTCACGGTCGACTACATCCTCGCATCCGATCCCGATCAACCTCTCGTGGCCAAGATGCAGATCGCGGACATCGCGCGGCGAGCCGAGGCGAATGAAGAGCATGGCAGCATCATCAAGATGAGGGCGACCCCGGATCCAGCTGACATCGCACGTCTTGACCCCAGTCCAGGAACGGGGCTGACCGCGGGCGTGAAATGCGGACGTCGCGCCAGCGGTTTCGTCTTGCTTCATGAAGTCTATGAGTGGCTCCACAAGTTCTTCTTCTAACCGGACGTCCGGCCTCGCGCCGATGCGTCGTTGGCTTACATCAGCAACCAAATCCTCTCGTCTTCTTTTCGCTCTCGTCTCATTGACACGACCATGAACACGAATCGACATCCCACCGCGTTCCTCGCGTTCCTCATTCTTGTTGGCGGGGTTCCGTTTGCGAATGCTCAAGAGGCTGGTTCGCCTGGCTCCGCCGTGCTCGCCGAGAACTGCTTGGTGAAATACATCAACAACGTCAACATCCCTTCTGAAGTCGATGGCAAGTTAATGGAGCTAGAGGTCGAAGAAGGCATGGAGCTGGAAGCTGGCACAACGATCGCCGTGATCGACGGCACGGCGGCTCGGCTGGCTCTGAATCTGCGACTCGCTGAGGAGAAGGTGGCCCAGTTGCAGGCGGCGAACGAGGTCAATTTGCAAGACGCCAAGAACACCAAGAAGCTGGCTGATGCAGAAGCCCTGTCCTTCAGGGAACTCTTGTCTCAAAACGCGGTTCCGAAGTACGAGTCAATGAAGAAGGACTTGGAAGCGATTCGCGCCGGCTTGAGAATCGAATTGGCGGAACGTGAGAAGAAGATTGCCGAAGCGCAGTACATCGCCAAACGCAATGAACGAGAGATTGCCGAGTTTGAGATTCGTCGTCGAACGGTGACCGCTCCGTTCGCAGGTTTCGTCGAAAAACGCATCGCTCAATTGGGCGAATGGGTGCAGCCCGGCTCGCCCATCATCACGCTGGTTCAACTCGATCGCGTCCGCGTCGAAGGCGACATCAACATAATTGCTTTGGGACGGAACATTGGGCGCGGCACAAACGTCACAGTGAGGATCCAACGTGGTCCCGGGGGCGATTTGGAGATCCCAGGTCAAATTGGATTCGTCAGCTCCGAGGTCGACCTGCGAAAACGCAATCGCATCTGGGTGGAGATCGAAAACCAACGCGACGAATTCGGCGGTTGGGTCATCAAGCCAGGCATGCAGGCCGAGATTGAAATCCGCCCCTGAGACCCGCAGCCACCTTCTACCTTCTACCTTCTACCTTCTACCTTCTACCTTCTACCTTCTACCTTCTACCTTCTACCTCATAACCTTCCCCATCCATGACCTCCTTGGCAGAATCGCTGGTCAGCAGTTCGTCACGGCCGCTTGCGGTTCGTCGGCGACCTGATTTGACGGCCAGTCGCCATCACTACCAAGGCACCGGGTACTGGGTTGTGAAGGAACCCGTCGGGCTGCAGTATTATCGTTTCCATGATGAGGAATACTTTATCCTCAACATGCTGGATGGGCATGTCAGCCTGCAGCAGATCAAAGAAGGTTTCGAGCAGCGATTCGCACCGCAAAAGATTACCTTCGGTGACCTGCAGCAATTTGTTGGGATGCTGCACCGCAGTGGCTTGGTGATCAGCAACGCGCCCGGACAAGGAAAAGCGTTACGCGAACGCGGTCGAACGAAGAAGAACAAAGAGACAATGGGCAAGATGACCAACGTCTTTGCCCTTCGATTTCGTGGGATCGATCCCGAACGAATCCTAAACTTCTTGTTGCCGTGGTTCGGCTGGGTGTTCACCGTTCCCGCCTTGTTGGGCTTCGCCTTGCTATTCATGGCGGCTGGTTTGCTGTTGGGATCCCAGTACGACATCGTTTACGCCAAACTGCCCTCGTTCCATCAGTTCTTTGCTGCGGATCGGTGGTTGATCCTGGCCGCCACCATGGCCATCGTGAAAGTCATTCACGAGTTCGGCCATGGCTTGAGTTGCAAGAAGTTCGGCGGCGAGTGCCATGAGATCGGGTTCATGCTGCTTGTTTTCACGCCGTGCCTGTACTGCAACGTGTCCGACTCGTGGATGTTGCCCAACAAATGGAAGCGAGTCTGGATTGGCGCCGGTGGGATCTATGTGGAGCTGATCCTGGCATCCATCGCGGCATTCATGTGGTTCTTCACCGAATCCGGCACGACGATCAACGATCTCTGCCTCAACGTGATGTTCCTGAACCTGGTCAGCACCATTCTCGTCAACGGGAACCCGCTGCTTCGCTTCGACGGTTACTACATCTTGATGGACCTGCTGGAGATCCCAAACCTTCGTCAGAAAAGCACGGAGGTGCTGAAGCGTTGGTTCCAAGAAACTTGCCTTGGCTTGGAACTGCAAGACGACCCGTTTCTGCCCCAGCGAAATCGCTTGTTCTTTGGCCTGTTCACGATCTGTAGCGTGATTTACCGATGGGTGGTCGTGTTTTCGATTGTGTGGTTTGTCATGCAAGTGCTGGAACCTTACGGCCTGCAAGCCATTGGCCGTATTCTGGCGGTCGTTGGTTTCTCGGGCTTGATCGCACAACCCGTCATCCAAACATGGAAATTCTGCCGCACTCCTGGGAGGCTTTCAAAAGTGAAACGCGGACCCGTTTTGACCTCGTTGGCCATCGCCGGGGCCGTGGTCGCGGCGGTGTGCTACATCCCACTGCCACACCATATCGACGCTCCCTTTGAGATCCGGCCCAGCGAAGCGGGATCGGTTTACGCGGGTGTGTCGGGACGCATCGCGGAGGCCCTCGAACCCGGCACGCTTGTCGAACCGGGGGATCCGATTGCCGTGCTCCAGAACCCCGACCTGCAGATCCGCCTGGTGGGCCTGCAGGGGGAGCGCGCGGTGGCGGAGATCCAGCTCAACAACCTTGCGACCCGCAGTCGCACCGATCCAGCCGTCGCGGCGCAGATCGAAACACAACAAGAGATGCTTCAATCGATCAACTCCTTGATGACCAAAACGCAAGAGGAGATCGATCGCTTGACGGTGCGGGCCAAGAAGCCGGGCGTCGTGATCTTACCGCCCGAGCGCGCTGATGGAGATCCGCAGGACGGCCGCCTTCCCGGTTGGAAGGGTACTCCGCTGGACAAAAAGAACCGGGGTGCCTTGATGACACCCGACGACTTGATTTGCGAGCTTGGATCGCCGGACGCCTTCGAAGCCGTACTCATCATTGATCAGGGAGATCGACAGTTCGTTCGCTTGGAGCAAGATGTGGATCTGAAATTGGACTCCCATCGCCTGGAAACCTACCAAGGCAAGGTCAACGACATCTCCAAAGAGCCTCTGAAGGCGGCTTCCTCGTCGATGTCGAATGCGACTGGGGGCGACTTGCAAACCGAGATCGATCCGCGAACCGGTCAGATCAAACCACGAAGCGTGTCGTATCAGGCACGGGTGCCCATCGACACCCGCGCCATGCCGATGCTACGCCCCGGTTTCCGCGGCTCAGCCAAGATCCATGTGGATCCAATGTCGTTGGGAGCGCGGCTTTGGCGACTGATCATCACCACGTTCAACTTTGACTTCTAGCCCGACACCCCAGACCACCGAGACAACCCAGACTCTTCATCGACTGTCGTTCACCGCTAGGTGCGATAACCGACACACACCGCTCAATCGCGGAAGGTTCTCTAACTCATTCCTTTTGTGAGAATCTTTTGCGTGATGGCCGACCCTCGCGTTGCGGCTTAGGGGGGGTTCACTAACATGAATTCCACCTGCAAGTGCTCGCTTGCGAACGCGAAACATTGACCTTCCCCTTTCCCTACTCGTGGAGACTTTATTGATGGCAGAAGATACAAAGACAGAAGACGCAGCCGAAACGACCACCACCGCAACGGAACCACAAGCCTCGGGTCCTGCTGAAAAGGCTCAGACACCTCCCGCTCCGGTTCAAGTCCAAGTTGAGGATCAAGGTGCTGTCGCAACGTACGCGAACTTCTGTCGTGTCACGGGATCCCCTGAAGAGTTGATCATCGATTTCGGTCTCAACCCGCAGCCCATCGGTGTCCCCAAGGATCCGATCCAAGTCAAGCAGCGCATCATCGTCAACTTCTTCACCGCGAAACGTCTCTTGGCCGCCCTGCAGATGTCGGTGGCACGCCACGAGTCGGTCTTTGGTGTGTTGGAAACCGACATCAACAAGCGTGTACGTCCCGGTCTCCAGCAGCAAGCTGGCGGCAAGGCCTGAACACGAATTGGAATCGGAAGCGTTCGATTCCATGAAGACCTTTCGGTCCAACCATCCTTGGTTGGGCGTCGCATCCAGACCACCCCAGCCTCATTCGGCTTGGGTGGTTTTTTTCTTGCACACCGCCATCAAGGACGTTCCGAAAGGGAGACCCAGTGGGGTTACCCAACGCTGCTCCCACCGGAAGAACCAACCCATCAGGCCATTGACCGTCTTTCCGGGCACCGATGGTGCCGACGCTGCCGGCGATAAGAGCGATTCTTTGCAGCGCACCAGCCACTTCAATGGCACCAGCGCATGAAAGAAGTATCGCAGTTCGAGAAGTTCGAACCCAACGCCTGAAACTTCCTCCAGCAAGGTCCGTTTTGTGTAGCGACGACGGTGGTGATTGACTTCGTCGTGGTGCGTCCATGCACTCGGGTGAGCGGGAACGGTGATCAAGAGCTGGCCGCTTTCAGCAAGTAGCTCAGAAGCCCTGCTTAACACAGGCAAGGGTTCGTCGATGTGTTCGAGCACGTCCAGCATGACAATCAATCCAAATGACATTCCGGGTGCAAAGGCACGGTCCAGCGGTCCGATGTGAATGCGTTCGCGCGTCGATTCATTTGATTGCGCTAAGAAAGGATCAATCTCAACGCCGCGCACATCCCCAAAACGTTCCCAGATGGGAAACGCCCAGCCGCCACCGCAACCCACATCCAGCACGCCAGCATCAACGGGAACACGATGGCGTCGCAGGACGTGCAGGAGATACTCCTCGCGGCATTGCCACCACCAGTGACTGTGATAGAGCCGTTCATACGCGGCCGTGTAATCGGCATCCATCAGCGATCGCCCCGTTGGGCATCGACTTTGGATATCGGTTCGGATGCGGTGGCATGCTCGTAGGGTCGCGTGTATTCGACTCGCCGTGGTTGCCCGTCGATCGTGACGCTATCAACGATGTAATGCGGCCTCCGTTTGACTTCATCGTAAATGCGACCGATGTATTCCCCCACGATCCCCAGAAACAGCAGCTGCGTCCCTCCTAGAAACGTGATCGCAAAAATCAAGGCGGTGAACCCCGTCGGTGACGCCTGGGAGGTGTCATGGTAGGCCAGCCATGCAACGAACGAATACACGACAAAAGCGAGTGCGAGCGTGACAGAAGCGACACCGGTCCACGTTGCCAAACGAATCGGAACGATGGAGAAAGAGAAGATAGCATCGAATGCTAAACCGAATAAACGACGCAGACCGTACTTGGGTCCGCCGCTGTGCCGTGCATCGCGTTCAAGGGGAATGCCCGTCTGAGCAAATCCGTACCAGGTCCTCAGCCCGCGTAAGTAGCGATTCCGTTCTGGGGAGGAACGAATCCAGTCCACCACGCGTCGCGATAGGAGCGCGAAGTCGCCAGCCCCTTCAGGCAGTTGCAAATCGGCAAGTACGAACAACGTGCGGTAGAACGACGCGTAGGCCGTTCGAAGCCACCAAGCTTCTTTGCGTTTGATCCGGATCGCATAAACGACATCGAAACCTTCGTGATACTTCTTCAGTAGGGAACCAATCTGTTCCGGCGGGTCTTGCAGGTCACCGTCCATCACAACAACCACATCGCCCTTGGTGTGGTCCAAGGCAGCGCCAATGGCAGCCTGGTGACCAAAGTTCCGGGACAGGGAGACGACCACGAGCTCAGAATGGCTTGTTGCCGCATCTTGCAGCCTCGCCAATGAGTCATCTTGGCTCCCATCGTCCACAACCACGACCTCATGAGGTCCCCCCGGCAACGGCTCCAAGGCCGCGAAACAGCGATGCAGCAGTTCGTCGATGACCGACGACTCGTTATAAATGGGGATCGCCAACGAAAGCATCGGTGCAGTCTTCGTATCAGTCACGTTCCGCCTCCGACGTGGATTCGATGGAGTTTCGCCACGCAACGGAAAAGACAGGCTCGGAACGCCGTCCGTTTTCGACTCGACTGAAGTGTTCCACGTTTGGGAACGTCGCTGCGATTTTTCCCGCCAACTCGAAGTCAATGCCGCCGGAGAATTCACCCTGCCAATGCAACACGACTACGCGAATTCTCTCCTCCCGGAGAAGGCTTTCAATTCGCGGATGACGCCTCTCAGGGTCCAAGAAATCATCTTCAAAGAAATCGTAGAACGTGCGAGTGGGGTTGCGGCGGCCTGCAAGGTACGAGATTTCCGGACAATCGGTGCTTGCGTAAATCGCCTCATTGTCGTCGCTGAGCGAGCGGACTTTGGCGACCACGTCCGAGTAAAGGCTGGCCTGTGACTCGGTGGTTAAGAGGCCCAAACGAGCCGTATCCAACGACCACTGGTTTGAGACCGGCACGTACTGCGTTCCCAGTCGACGCACGTGCCCACGATTTGTCCAGACAAGGGCAAACATCAGCAAGAACACGAACCCGAAAAACTGAAGCCGCCCCGGTGTCGCGGCGCTCCCTCTCGCAACAGCGAGAGCCGCCAAGAAAACTAAGGGCGCGGCGTAGCAGAAATAGACCCCGGCGGAATAGGGGAACTGAATCAGACTTGTCATTGCGGAGACCGAGATCAGCAGGAAAACCGTTTGCCCGCGTCGCGCTCTCAGCAAACGTGGCCCTTTGATCAGGTAGACGCACCCGAGGATGACGCTGACGGGCACGAGCGGCCGCAGGCCGTCCCAGGCAAGGCGGTAGATGGACTCTTGTCCCGCGACGCCCAGCAGCAACAAACCGATCAAGCCCGCTGGCGTAATCAGGCCAAGTGAGTTGAGCAGCTTTCTGGAATCACCGAGCCATTGGGACCACCAACCCAAGCTCATGAGCAGTAGTCCGGGGAGAGCCGCCCTCAAGGAATGGACCGAGGGCAAATCGAAGCCGGCCCATTCGAACCGACGTTGCGGGAGAACAACGACGCCGTGGAACAAAGCAGGAAGCGCGTTCCGACTCGCATAGGCCGCCATGAACAAGAGCACGGGGATGCAAAACCCCGATAGCAGTGGCAGGAGCAACCGAAACAGGGCCCGAAATCGATTGCGAGAAGAAGCGCTCGTCAGCCTCGCATCCAGACAGCCAATCGTGATGGCCAGGACCGTTCCGGGAAGCCAAAAGTGAATCCCATCCATGAGCGTCAGTCGACGGCGAACCAACAGGGAGAGAACCAACACAAAACAGGACAAACACGCGATCACAAAAACCCGATAACCCGGCGACGCCTGCTGCCGCTCCTGATGGTGCTTGCCGCCTTGCTCGCGGTAGACAAGAAACAGCAGCGCCGCGGCGAGGAAGTAGACGCCAGTCACTTTGAAGAGCACCGATACTCCGGTCGTCAGTCCAACACACCACAGGTACCAGGCCTTCCCTTCGCTGGCTTTGGTAGCGGAATGCTGGTACCGGATGAGTAGCCAAGTCCCGATGAGCGAGAACAGCAGGTTGTACCAAGACGGCATGGCCGCGAAGTAATTGGGCGTTGTCCACGCCATGCAGGTGACTGCGACCACGGATGCCATCCACGGTCGCACGCAATGGCGGGCGATTCCATAAGCCAAAGCCGTGACGATCAACATGGCACCCACTATGGCCCATCGCAGCGAAAGCGAACGCTCGCCCAGCAATTGCATCACGGTGGCATGCCAGAATGCCTGGAGACCTGTGTAGGGATCATCAAAATCGATGTGCGGCCATTCGCCCTGAAGAACTCGGACAGCTGACTGCCCGAGCAGTCCTTCATCGTGCGGGATCCATCCCTTGTCTGCGTAGCTGATCAGGTGGATCAAACTGAACAACAGGGCCGCAGCAAAGGGCCATCGTTCTGTGGGAGACCAAGCATTCATGGTTGATTCGCCAACGACTCGGGCGCAGGATCGTATTGACAGGTCATGATGCACGCGTCGTAGGGAAACCGAAACAAGTCATCCCTGTAGAAACACCGCACCGTCTTAAAGTGAGGTGCTGCCAGGCGCTCGTAGCCGGATCGCCCACGAACAAAGCGGCCACGATCGTGGTCGATCAGCCAACGACTGATGAACGACATCGAATCGTGCCTGTAGCCATCGAGCGTGATGATCTGGCCGCCGGGCCGGAGACTACTCGTCAGGGCACGAAACAGCTGATCCGTGCCCGCATCATCGATATGGTGCAGGACCCCCGCTAGAAGAACACGGTCAAAGCAGCCAAAATGGCTTGCAGTGGTGTTGTCAATGAGACAGCAATGGAACTCGCCTAGGTGTCCGTGGTGTCGCATGGCATAATCGATATAGCCTTTGTTGATATCCGTCCCAACATATTGCACGTCCTGGAGATACGTCGCAACGAATCCCGGACCACAACCGATGTCAAGAACGCGTTGCCCTGGTCGGATCGCCGCGTAGGATTCCAGCCACCGCCGTCGCGCCCTTCGAGCCCCTAGGAGGTCTTGGGCGAGAAGGTAGAGTCGAGGAGAATCGAGTAATCCCACGGGAGCTGGTAACCTGGCTTCGGGTACGAGTCTGGAGCGAGTTTGGTACTTCGACGGCGGGTGTGCTAAAATGAGCGCCGCAAAATTGTGACACGGGTCAGCACTTACCCCAAGGTCAGGCTCATTGGAAGTTTCGCCCCCTAGGAGAATGGTTTTGAAAGTCGGAATTGCGAGTGACCATCGGGGCGTTCATATCAAATCACGGCTGATTCTGGCCCTTCAATCGGAGGGGTTTGAGATCACAGACGCGGGAACCGATTCGGACCAGCCCTGCGATTATCCCGATTTCGCGGTGCCCATTGCGACGCGAATCCGGGACGGGGAACTCGACCGCGGCATCTTGATCTGCGGCACAGGGATCGGGATGAGCGTCGTGGCCAACAAGTTTCCGGGTGTTTGGGCGGCCCCTTGCTATGACGAAGTCATGGTCGAGATGTCCCGAAGACACAACAACATCAATGTGCTCTGCTTGCCGGGAGATCTGATTGGAGAACGCCCCGTCGACGACTTGGTTTTGATGTGGCTGCGAACTCCCTTTGAGTCTGGACGTCACCAGAACCGTATCTCCAAAATTTCGGAAATCGAATCCGCCGTGTGGGAGCATTCGCTTCGCACGCCGACCCTGCCGCAAGTCAATTCTCCGTCGGTGAAAGCCAAAGCATCCGATGCCGTGCCATCCGGCTCGTGACAGATTTCATGGGCACATCTCTCCGAAACGCTAGAACGTCTGCAAGATGCTGATCGGCTTGGACGCTTTGATGAACCGCTTTGCGACCGCGTTTGAGCGAGGTCGAGTCGCGGGCAGCTACTTGTTTGTTGGTCCTCCTGGCGTCGGGAAAGCCGGCTTTGCAAAGTGGTTGGCGAAGCTCGCGTTCTGCCAGAAAACACGGTGCGACGAACATGGCTGCCGACATCCCTGTGGTGAATGCGTCCACTGCGTCCAAGTTGACGCGGGATCTCACCCCGATCTGACGCAAGTACGCAAGCCAGAGGGAAAAACACAAATTCCCTTGGACCTGCTGATCGGCCCCGTCGGCGCCCGGATGTCCGAAGGCTTTTGTCACGAGATTCACCTGAGGCCGATGCAGGCGACGCGAAAAGTGGCCATCCTGCACGACGCCGATGCGCTCAATGAAGAGGGAGCCAACTGCCTTCTAAAGACCTTGGAGGAGCCGCCAACCGGCGTGATCATCATCTTGATTGGTGTCAGCGAGCAGCGGCAACTCCCCACCATTCGGTCACGATGCCGCACCGTACGCTTCCCCATTCCCGCGGGCGAAACAGCGATCCGCTTGTTGCGCTCCCGATTGGCAGCCGATGACAACATGGAATCCGAGCAGATTCCAGATGACGACGCTCTGTTGCTTGCCGTGGAAGTCGCTGCTGGAGACATGCAGGTGGCGCAGCGTTTGGTGAGTGGTCAATCCGAAAGCCTTCGTGGCGCACTTCAGCCCTTGCTATCGGATCGATGTCCCGACCCGATCAAGGTCGCGAAGGTCATCAATCAACACGTCAAATCGGCGGGCGACATCGCCGAGAAAAAACGCAACGCGATTCGCGACTGCATGACGGTCGCGTTGCAAACGTTCCGCCGTCAACTTCGACAGCAAGCGGCACAGGGCGCGTTGGACGAACCGACACGCATTCGCTTGGACAGAACACTCCGTGCCTTCCGCGAGGTCGACCGAAGCGCCAACCCAACAACACTCATCGAGTGCTACGCCGCTGATCTTGCCATCGTCAAGACGGGTGATCGCGGCGGCATCGGCTGAGTGAACGACGATCCTTGATGATCGGCGACGTTGATCCCATGCGCTGGGTGTTCGTAGCGCGATCTCAGGCCGTGTAACCGTGCGGGTGGGCCTGGTGCCACTTCCAAGCGGTTCCGACGATGTCTTTCACGTCGATGTACTTGGCTGCCCAACCCAGCTCCTGCCTTGCGAGCGACGCGTCCGCGACAAGTTCGGCCGGATCACCGGCGCGACGTTCTCCCAGCACCGCAGGGATCGCGTGCCCCGTCACGTCGCGGGCCGCTTGAATGATCTCCATCACGCTGGTGCCACGCCCGGTACCGAGGTTAACACAGATCCCCTTACCCGTTTCCAGACGGCTGAGGGCTTTGAGGTGAGCATCAGCCAGGTCTTCGACGTGAATGTAGTCCCGAATGCATGTTCCATCCGGAGTGGGATAATCGTCACCAAAGATCGTGATGTGATCGCGCTGACCGAGGGCGACCTGCAAGACAATCGGGATCAAGTGCGATTCCGGGTCGTGATGTTCCCCGATCTTGCCATCTGGGTGTGCCCCGGCGGCATTAAAGTAACGCAGCGCCGCATACGCGAACCCATAAGCACGCGCATAGTCCGCCAATGCCTGTTCGAAAACAAGCTTCGTGAACCCATACGGGTTGATGGGCCGCTGCAGAGTGGTTTCAGCGATGGGGACCACCTTGGGTTGCCCATAGGTGGCCGTGGTGCTGCTGAAAACGATGCGTGAAACTCCCTCCGCCCGCATGGCTTCTAAGAGCGACAAGGCCGCGACAACGTTGTTTTGATAGTAAATCGCCGGGTCTTTCACCGACTCCCCCACCTCGGCGAACGCGGCGAAGTGCATCACGGCGTCAATTTGTCGATCGCGCAAGGCTCCACGGACGCTGTCCTGATCGTGCAAATCGCCCTGGACCAAGATTTCAGCTGGAACGCTCGCCGCGTGCCCACGTGAAAGATTGTCGAAGACGGTGACTTGGTGACCGGCCTCCCGCAGCTGGGCAACCGCGTGGGACCCGATGTAACCCGCCCCACCAACAACCAATACGTTCATTCCCTCGAGTCCTCAAGCACAAATGGTCGAATCAACTAACAGACCTTCTGTTCCAATGCCACTTGTGCCTGTCGCTGCGGCATTGGACATTGGTAGGAACGTTCAGGCTGCCATGAAAGCCTGCCATCCGCTTCACCGCGATGGCAGGCTTTGACGTAGAAAACCAAAACTTGGTCGAATTGGGATTCCAACATTCGGAAATTGTGGCCCGTGACGGCTTCAGGAGCCAGGATGGCAAAGCGACTCACCAAATTGCAGCAGCTTCAATCGGGCCAGCGTTCGGCTGCCGCGCCGGACGAGGTTGGATCGCTTTCTGACCAATACCTGGTCTACCTGCGTCGTGAGTGCCATTTATCGGAGAACACGATCGCCGCCTACGGCCGTGACATGAAGCGGTTTGTCGTATGGCTCGACGGCCGAAGTCCGGCCGGGAGGTCCATTTCGGAACTTTCCGATTTTGTCGCGGAATTGGGTGCCCAAGGGCTGGCGCCTGCCTCCGTGTCCAGAGCGATTGTTGCCGTCCGTACCTTCTATAAATTCTTGCAGCTGGAAGGTGTCTCGTCCGACAACCCCGCCGAACTGTTGGCGACGCAAAAGCGGTGGCAACGAATGCCTGGCGTCATGGCACCTTCGGAGGTCGATGCGTTCCTGCGAGCCGTGAAAAAGTCAGACGCGTTCTGGCAACGTGATCGAGCGTTGCTAGAAGTCCTGTACGCGACCGGGTGCCGCGCATCAGAGGTATGTGGGCTGCGGTTACGCGATCTCATGCTCGATGAGAATCACCTCATCTGCCAAGGCAAGGGCGACAAACAGCGAATGGTCCCACTTGGTGAGGTGGCGATCAAGTCCATTCGCTTGTACGTCGAGCAGCTGCGGGGAATCCTGGCGAAGCGAGGACCCGAGTCGATTGAACACGTGTTCCTGACGCGTGGCGGGCGGGCGATCGACCGCATCCAATTGTGGCGTCTTGTCAAACGTTACGCGAAACGAGCCGGCATCCGATCCGACATCAGCCCCCACTCGTTGCGACACAGCTTCGCTACCCACCTGCTCGCAGGCGGCGCCGACCTACGACTCGTGCAAGAGATGCTGGGCCACGCCAGTATTCAAACGACGCAGATCTACACGCATGTCGAACACTCACGACTTCAAAAGGTTCATCAGCAGTTCCACCCTCGCGCATAAAGAGCGACCTTCTGTCTGGGGACCGCACCGAAGTGTCACATC
This sequence comes from Planctomycetota bacterium, assembly GCA_039189905.1. Lineage (GTDB taxonomy): Bacteria > Planctomycetota > Planctomycetia > Pirellulales > Pirellulaceae > Rhodopirellula. The sequence continues at coordinate 4,144 of JBCCYK010000067.1, read as the reverse complement.
AGCGGATGTTGAGCATCGGTGTGCCCAACCCGCTTGCCCACACGATTTGCCCCTTGTAGTAAACCATGGCTTCCTTGCTTCGGTTCATTTTCCTGATTGTGTTTGCGTTGCATTGGGGCGGGCTGACCTTTTACACCGGTTTCGTCGTCCGCATTTCGCACAATGTGCTCTCAAACCCAATGGACGGCGGATTGATCACGCAGCGGGCGACTTCGGTGTTAGAACTGCTGAGTCTAGTCAGTCTTGTGCTGATGGCCCTCAATTGCGTTCATGTCATGCGTCACTCACGTAGGTTGGGATACTGCCTCGCCGGATGCATAGTCTTGCTTGGACTCTCGCTACTAGGCCTATTTGTCGTGCATGGGCAATTGGATGCGGTGATCGATGAACGAGTCTACGAAGTGGTGCGTCGCGATGTGTTCGACACGGGCCATCGCCGCTACAAACAACTCGTCACGATACACTGGGTGGTCTCGTTGGCCTATCTCCTGACCACCACCATTGCTTGGAAGTCAATCGACACTCGACGGCACGTTCTGTCGGCACACCCAGACGCTGAGAACACGCAGTCCTAAAGTCGCGAGGGCAATCGCGATGGATGAGGGCGCGAAGTACACAACTGAAAAGAAGCAAGCGTAGATCAAAAGCGCAATCCAACCCATCATCAATAGAATCCCAGATGGGGCGATGATCCCCACGAGCGTCATTCGTTTGATGAACGGCAGTGGAGTCTTCTTCGGAACGAGGAACAGGCCCGTTGTCAACGCAGTCATGGCGAAGAGCAACGCCATTGCGATGACAGCAAGCTGCAGCCAAGGCGAAACGGAACCCTCCGGCATCCCCCATCGTGCCAATGCCAGCAGGACGCCGACTGGCAGGCAGATCGCCAGCAAGTCAGTGGTCACCACGCTGGCACGCGAAAGCGTCTCCGAATCGTTGGCTCGTAGGAATGGCTCAAAGATCACCCAGCCAATCACTCCAGAAACCGCAAAATACGGAAGTGCAAAGATCTCCAACATTTTAGATCAATCAGACTCAGCGAAACCAACAACGCCAACACCCTGTTCTAGGAACCTGGCAACTCGACGTGCGTCCCAAGTCCCGAGCGGGCCAGACGCGCCCAACCCACGGGATGAACCGTTGGTATTCTCTTGCTTTCATTCCGGAGTACAGTGATCACTCGGAATGAAAACCCTTGGAGAGAGAACCGAAATGAATTGGCGTGCCACTTCTGGGACAGGAAATCGGCTCCGGTGTGCGATGTTCGCACAGGTTGCCTTGTCGATGGGTTTGTTCACGTTTCAGCTGTCGGCGGCCGATCGACCGAACCTGGTGTTCATCATCGCCGATGATTGCACCTACTTGGATATGGAGATCTACGGCGGACAGGCCAAGACGCCCAACCTGGTAAGTCTTGCCACACAGGGGATGACTTTTTCCAGATGTTTTCAAGCCGCACCGATGTGCTCGCCGACCCGCCATAACATCTACACGGGCATCTATCCGGTGAAGTCCGGGGCCTGGCCGAATCACACGTGCGTCTACCCCGGCACCAAATCGATCGCGCATTACCTCGGTGACGCCGGCTATCGCGTCGCCCTTTCGGGGAAAACGCATATCGCGCCGAAAGAATCTTTTCCGTTTGAATACTCAGGGGAATTCAGGTCCGCCGATCCAGGCGACGAGAATCCTTACCCCGAAATCAAGAAGCTGATCGTCGAGTCCAAGAAGAAGAGGACGCCGTTCTGCCTCTTTGCATGTTCGAACGAGCCTCACACTCCGTATACAAAAGGCGATCCGACAGCCTATCCCCCAGAAAGCCTGGTGTTGCCGCCCACGTTTGTTGATACCGAGGAAACAAGACTCCAGTATTCGAAGTACTTGGCAGAGATCACCTTCTTTGACCAACAATGCGGGGCCCTGTTGAGACTCTTGGACGAACAGGGCACGTCTCACGACACGTTGGTCATGGTGGTCTCGGAGCAGGGGTCTGGGTTTCCCTTTGCAAAGTGGACCTGCTTCGAACTCGGCTTGACTTCGGGCATGATCGTGCGATGGCCAGGCCAGGTTCCGGCCCAATCAAAGAGCGCAGCCCTGGTTGAGTACTGCGATGTTGCGCCCACGTTTCTTGAGGCCGCAGGTCTTCCAGTTCCCCCTACGATGGACGGGGAGTCGTTTCTTACCGTGCTGCTTGGCAAGAAGCAAGAGCACAAAACTTACACGTTTGGAATTCAAACGACGCGGGGCATCGGCAACGGCTCCGATTTCTACGGGATCCGGTCCTGCGGCACCAAAACGCATCGCTATATCCGCAATTTGAATTTCGATGTTCCCTTTCAAAATGTGGTCACCCGTCCCGGCGGGGACAAGGCTGACTTTTGGATGTCCTGGGTTGCCCAGGCAGAGTCCGGTGACGCACACGCAGAAGCCATGGTCACGAAGTACCAGCAACGACCTCACGAAGAACTGTACGATGTGGTCAGCGACCCGCACTGCCTCGTCAATCTGATCGCTGACCCGGAGCATGCTGGTTTGCGCGAGGAGCTTTCAGGGCAGCTTGACGCTTGGATGCAATCGCAAGGCGACCAGGGCAAAGACACGGAAGCGATCGCCCACACGCGAAAGGCCAACTTCGGTAAGAAATCAGCGCGCAACTGACGTCGATGGTGACGTCGACTGGAAAGTCGAAAGTGCTGGCAACTGCGTTCCTGCGGCTGTCGGCTTGATACTCCCGGCGCCCAGAATCAGGGGGCCATACAGATCGGGCCGGCGTTGGCGAAAGTTGCGACTGGATTGCCGCTTGTTGCGAATTCGCGCCAAGTTGATTTCTGCCGAAATGTAGGCTTCTTCATGATCAGGACATCGCGCGAGCACTTTCGCGGGAACGTCGCCGATCATCGTACCTCCGCCGTAAGCCTGATTGGTGCAAACCATGCCCACGTGGCTTTGAAACATGACGGACTTCATGATGAAGTCTTCGACGACACCACCACGACCGTTGATCCAGACAATCAGCTCGGCTCCGTTGAGCGACAGTACGCGAAAGCTCTCGGGGAACCAACCGTCGTAGCACGTGAGAATGCCTACGCGACCGAAATCAAACTCAAAGACGGGAAGATCGGTTCCTCGCTGCATCACCCATTCGGGATCGTTGCGAATAAACCAGTCCACGTCCTTGTCTCTGGGAGCATGCGTCCAAGCGGGTTCACCGTCATATTGATCCACTGCGGCGTGTGTCTTCCGATACTTGCCCATGATTTTGCCTTGACGGTCAAAAATGAGCGCGGTGTTGGCGTATGACTGGTCATCAAAGACCTCCCAACAACCCGCAATCACATAGATCGCGTGTTCCGCTGCTTCACGGGCAATCTTGTTCGTGAGCGATCCGGGTACGGGAGTCCTTCCGAGGACATACTCGGGAAACACAACCAGTTGTGCACCATCGCTGGCCGCCCTAGCGATGTAGGGCAACATCGTCACGGCTGGGTCGTAACCCTCGCGTGGCAAATCCGATTTGTCGTAACCAATCAACTGGACGGCCGCCACTTTGACCACATCGGGTTTGCGATTCGGGTCTGATTCGTCGCCGACCGCGATCCCGGCTAACCCCGTGAGAGCCCCGGTTAACCCCAAGAGAGACACGCGAACAAGAAAAATGGCACAGACCTGAAGGTTGGACATGATCCGGACTTCCTGTTGTTGAAAACTCAAACCCGCCGGGCAACGCGCGTGATTCCCTTCTTGAGATCAAAGCAAACGACGGAGCATCCCGCCGCATTGCGATCCAAGTAAGTTCCCGCCCGCAACTGTTGCATCGCTCTGACTTGTTCGAATGGTGATTCGACTCCAGCGTGAGTGGTCACAAGCTTCCCTAGTCGCAATGGCATTTCCATCGTAAACCCGGGGGTAGCGAAGGGCGCCTTCAATTGCACAGCGCCATCGTCGTGGCTGATCGCCGTCAACTCCTTGGCGGCCCAATAGCGTGCGATTTCCGTTAGCTTCATCCAGCGGATGCGGTCAGCGAAACCTCGATTCAATTGTTGGACCGTGCCACGAAACGTGCGGAAAGCCACTCCCGTCCCGTTGGCATACATTCCAGGCCAATGTGTGAGGAAGCAAGCGGGCTCGCCCCGGTTGATCACAT
>JBCCYK010000066.1:0-26879 GCA_039189905.1 Planctomycetota bacterium | reverse complement strand
GGTTCACGATCACACACCCCAGAGCGTCCAGGATTTGAAAACGTTACGAGTATCTCGGAACGAGCCAAAACTCCTTTCGAAAACCGTATGTGGCTTGCAATCCATTTCTACCGGTATGACCGACTGTTCCGGCTGGTGAAACTTCGATGAAGCCACCGGTCAACCGGTCCGATAAGCCGTTGGAGAGCGATGCGCGCTCGATGTGGAGCTCCCTTGTCTCTCAATACCACGTGTGACCAAGCCAACCATGCAAGAACCGAAGCGGCCAGCTGACCCTCAAGTGACAGACAGGCACTCGAAGGGGCTCGCTGATGTGATGGTGCCAAGTCGACCGCCGATGCTATCGCCCCCATCAGAAGCGTTTCAGCCGGGACAGCTGAGTCAAGGCATGGAAGGCTTTGGTCGGCGCAGCGCGGATGCGTACCTGGAATCCGCGATTGCAACCGCCACTCCGGCCCGGCTACGGCTCATGCTGATTGAACGCGCCGTGGAGGTCGCTCGCTTTTTGGCCCATCATTGGCGCGAGAGCCCCAGCCGGGGAACGAATGAGCATTCGCTGAAGCTGTTTGAATTGTTGACCGAGTTGCTTTCGGGCGTGACCGGCGAAGCGTCGGACGTATGCAGGGACGTTGCGGATCTCTACGTTTTCTTATGCCAGCACGTTATCTCGGCTGAAGAGCAGGGCGATGCGAGCAAAGTCGACGAGGTGCGTTTGGTCTTGGAGGTCGAAGCCGAAACGTGGCGAATGGTCTGTGCCAAAGAATCCATTCCAAAGGCACAGCAGCCGAGCCTTTCTTCTTCGAGCCCCCCCCAACGTCCCAGTGGTGGGCTAAACTTCGAGGCATAGTGGTATGTTCCAGTTCAAGGGCCAGGGTTCCGAAAATGAGCCGATGGGCGTTAGCCCCGGTTATCGCGGTAGGAACCGGGGCTAACGCCCGTCGGCTAATCCAAGACGCGAGCAATGTCCTTGTCTTCTATTGCCAACACTTCTTCGCTTTCCAATGCACGTTGCCTCGTCACCGGCGGAGCGGGCTTCATCGGTTCCCACGTGGCTGTTGGCCTGCTCGATTCGGGCGCGCGTGTGCGGGTTCTTGATAACCTCTCGACGGGTTTCGAGACCAATCTGGAACCCATGCGATCCCATCCCAACGCAAGCCGCTTCGAGTTCGTCTCCGGTGACGCTGCTGACGCGGATGTCATCCAGGGCGCGGTTCAGGGTGTCGACCACGTCTTCCATTTAGCCGCGATGGCCAGCGTGCCACGCAGCATGCGTGAGCCAACGCGCTGTCATCATTGGACGACGACCAGCACGATTCAATTGTTGGAGCACGGTGCGGCGGCCGGAGTCAAACGCCTCGTCCTCTCTTCCACCAGTGCCGCTTACGGCAATTCTCCTTTTGTTTCCAAACGAGAGAGCGATGCCCCCATGCCGCTGTCACCCTATGCGGCGTCGAAGCTGGCGTCGGAGGGATACTGCGAAGCATTCGCGCGCGAATTTGAGATCGAGCCGGTCATCCTTCGCTACTTCAACGTGTATGGGCCACGACAGGATCCACAGAGCGAATACAGCGCCGTGATCCCGCGTTTCGTCTCCATGATTTTGAATGGCGAAGAACCGATCATCTATGGCGATGGTCATCAATCTCGCGACTTTGTTTATGTCGCCGATGTCGTTCAGGCAAATCTTCTGGCGGCGACCGTTCCCGGTGTTGCGGGACAACGATTCAATGTGGCACGAGGCGAACAAGCAACGCTGCTTCACTTGTTGTCCACGCTAAGCGATCTACTCGAACGACCGATCGAACCGATCCATGAGCCGCCACGCGCCGGGGACGTTCGCCAGTCTCTGGCGGATATCACCGCGATCCGCAATGGGCTCGGTTTTGAACCGCAGGTTTCCCTCAAAGAGGGACTGCGGGAGTCGATCAGCTACTACGAGTCCATTTGCCAAGCTCATTAGTCATTCCGTGCCAAGATGCTTCTTGAAGAAGTGTTTGGTATGACCATGTGAATCCCAATCGGGAATCTCGCCGCAGAGTTGATAGCCACACTTCCGATAGAAATCCGTGGCTTGATACGACATCGTGTCGACAAACGCATAGCAGCAGCCACGTGAGATCGCTTCTGTTTCCGCATTGTGAATCAGTTGGCGACCGATGCCACGTCGGCGTTGTTCGTCACCGACAGCCATGATGTCGATCTTCAGCCACAACAGCTGCGTGGAAGCTAACAGTCAGAGTCACGAATTTCCATCCGTGGGTTCGGCTCCGCTCCCGTGGCGACGATCTCTGACAAGTGCCAAAATCTCTTAGAAGTGTCAAAAAATTCTAGGACTTGCCGATGCAGCATGCGCGATCGACGGGAGATAGGTGGTGTGAAAGATCTGGGACGGTTTGACAAATTGGCAGAATTTGATCCCACAGAGTTGGTTTGATTTCGACGCGTGATGATCTCCCTTGTGTAAGAGGCCCATTCGGATGGCGAGGAAAACGAAGCCACATCCACTCATGTTGTTCGCTTTATTGGCTTTGCTGGGGTTCAGCCACGCCACTGCGGAGTCTACCAAGACGGATGGTGAATTCCGCCTTTGGCACAAGGTCACCTTGACCTTCGAAGGCCCTTAGTGTGACGAAGGAACGCTCGCAACCCGTTTTTGGACTACCGGCTCGATGTGACTTTCACCAACCAGGACCGGAAGTTCACGGTGCCAGGCTTCTATGCTGCCGATGGGAACGCAGCTGAAACCTCGGCGAGTGGAGGTCGCATGTGGCAGGTACACTTCCGGCCCGACGCGACTGGGTCATGGAGCTATCAGGTCTCCTTCCGCGCGGGGCCAGGCGTCGCCTTGAAACGACCCGGCGATGACTCCGGCTCCGAACCCTGGCCACCACTCGATGGCGTGCGAGGGTCGTTCACGGTCAAGGAGTCGGACAAGCGTGGGCCCGATCTACGCGCCCCCGAGTTGGGGCGTGTCCTGCATGATGGCTCGCACGTGCTGAAGTACGCCGGCAGCGGCAAACCCTATCTCAAGGCCGGGGAAGGCAGTCCCGAGAATCTGTTAGCCTACCGCGACTTTGATCAGACCTTGGACATCAAGAATACCGGCTTCGATGACGGGCTGCTCCAAGGTTTGCACCAGTACGAACCCCACGTTGGCCATTGGCTCCCGGGGGATCCCACATGGAAAACGAACAAGGGGAAGGGTTTGATCGGCGCGGTGAACTATCTCACCGATCAGGGCCTCAACAGCATCTACTTCCTGACCTTCAACATCGGGCCCAAGGAAGACATTGATGCCGGACTTACTACAGCTATCAAAGCCACGACGAAACCATTCAAGACATCTACCCCGAGATTTTGAAGCTCCGTCAAGGCAGTGAGAAGCTTCCTCCTCGCTGGGCGATCATGAACGACGAACAGGGGAAAGGCTACTCCGGCGTCGGCACCAACACGGACAACTGGAATCCAGGCTATGCGGCAACGCGTCGGGATGCCCTGTGGGGCACGTTCTTGGCAGGACCTGTTGGTTGTTTCAAAAGACCGCCGCTGTCTAGCAGAAGAGGGCAAGGTCTATGTCTTGCAGTTGAGAACGGGAAGAGACTCGGCCCACTTGAAACTCGATGGCGCAAGATTCGAGATGACTTGGTTTGATCCTGTCCAGGGCGTCAACGCCGGAGGATCGATCAAGCAACTGGATGGAGGCGATGCCGTCTCCGTTGGCGTTCCACCCTATGGGTTGGATAGAGACTGGATGTGGCGCTGGACACCCGAGGTCGCGACGTGCCACCAACTCTGCTACGCCAACAGTCAGGATCTGGTCCACTGGACCAGTGCAGAGGGAAGCTCGATCGACTTGCCATTCACACCAGATATTCCCGAGGTTATTGTGGATGATGTTGCCTCACGTGGAGGACTTCACAATTCTCGCTATCAACTAGTCTTGGACGCCGACGGTGAGCCACTGATCGGCTACGTGAAGTTTGACGAGATGGGATGCACTCAGCTTTACTTTGCACGACACAGCGGGCTCGGCTGGATCCGCAAACAAGTGAGCGACTGGAACTTTCGTTGGCAATTCATCGGCGGAGGTGACAAAATGAGCGACGGTGCTCGCTTTCGAATGACTGGGGTCTCTTCCTCTCAACACGGACCGTCGCCCCGACGGCGGTTCCATGGCGGCCTCCCACGAGAATTCTTCAAGACCTGAATCGGCGGAAAGCATTGATGACACGAAGTGGCGCTGGTTGTTTACAAGTCCTCGCTTTGACTCTGAGTTGGACCTGCCCTATTTATGCGGCACCACCTAGATGAGACCTATCGCGATCCAGGCTGGCACTTTTTTCGAGACGTCAAGAGCTCAACACGGTATGAGGGCGATGTTGAAACGGTGTTCCGGCTTGAAAAATTCGACACTCGCAAACTCTACATGAAGCTGTTCATCCCGGGATTTCCCGAACGGGAATATACGAGCGTCCAAGCACCCCCAACGTTCCAGGCTCCGACGGCCTATTCCGACGTACCAACGCCGACTCTGGTGATACGGAAACATGGTGAAGCCTGGGATGGTCCGTTCGTCGCCGTTTATGAGCCCTATGCAGACGGATTGGAACGAGGGAGCGTTCAGGAGGTGGAGAAACTGGAGAAGTCCGGTGTTTTTCGAGGCCTCAAGATTGTCAGCCGAGTCGACGGCAAGACGATCACCCAGTATTTGGTTTCCCAAGCCCACGACGGGGTGTTTTCAGATTCGGAATCGGGGCTTTCCTTCGAAGGTTCGTTTGCACTGATAACGTTGACTGATGATCAACGGCCAAGAGACATGTATCTGGGACATGGTTTGCGACTCGAGTGCCAGGGAAATCGCATCGAGAGAGAACGCGTCGGGGGCACTTACTTGGACTTGTCAGGGGAGAATGCCCCCTGCGTGTCAAACGGCGCCGCCTGTCTCTCCTTGGCAGATTGACAGTGATTCGACTTCGAGAGGTCACGCGGAAAGATCAGCACCGCAAAACCTTGCTGAAGCGGATCTGAACAGGGTCCGATGCCGTCGCGGTTTTGAAACGCCTTGGTGCGTTGCCGTGGTCTTTGCCGGGGACAACACTCCACGAATGCGTCTGGCGTCAACCCACCGCACGCGACGCGAGCACTTCGGGTACATTGCTCACCTGCGATGGATCCGGGCCCGTCAACGACGCTGCCAACGTGCTCGGGCTTCTTCCCACGCCACCTGGCCCACCACCGAAACGGATGTTCGTGGTTTGAGGCAAGAAAAGACTGCCAATTTGCGGAGCATGCTAAGTGAGGATTGTGTCTCTTCTGCCAAGTGCGACCGAAATTCTTTGTGGGATCGGATTGCAGGACTCGCTGGTCGGGGTCAGCCACGAGTGTGACCATCCGGAAGCGGTCCGATCGATTCCAACCGTGACACAGTCTCTCATCCCCACCAATCTAACCAGTCAGCAGATTGATCAGCATGTCCGCGAGCAATGGCAAGCGTCGTCGCCTCATGCGCTCTACCGACTTGATCGCGAGCGAATGATCGACCTGGCTCCAGATCTGATCGTGACTCAATCGGTCTGTGACGTGTGTGCCGTCGCGGAAGACGACGTACGACAAGCAACCCAAGCCATGTCTCAGCCTCCCGCGATCCTGAATCTGGAACCCGTGAATGCCTCGGGAGTGTTGGATTGCATTCGACTCGTGGGCCAGGCGACCGATCGAGACGAAGCGAGCTCGCGTTTCGCGGCATCATTGGAGCAGCGAATCGATCACATCCGCGAGCGCAATCGCGAACTGGCTCATCACCCCTCGGTTGTCTTTCTCGAATGGGTGGATCCTTTGTTCACCGCCGGGCATTGGACACCGGAGCTAATTGAGACTGCTGGCGGCGTTGAGATGCTTGGAGTGGCGGGAACAAAATCACGAACGATTGCCTGGGAACATCTGGTGCAAGCGGACCCCGAAATTCTTGTGGTGGCCTGTTGTGGCTATGACGTTGAACAGACGCGTCGCGACGTGCCCGTCTTGGCGAATCAGTCGGGTTGGGAATCGCTCCAAAGCGTGCGAAATGGGAATCTGTTTGTTGCCGACGGTTCTTCCTACTTCAATCGTCCTGGCCCCCGGATTGTTGACAGCATCGAGATCCTTGCCCATTGCTTCCATCCCGAACTCCACGCGCTGCCAACACCGCTGACTCAGGCCGTGCAGCGGGTCAACGTTTCTTGCATTTAGCAGACACCACCTCATTGCGGACGAAGGCATGAAGTTAGGTTATCTCATCTACTACGTCGCCGACGTTTCATCGACCGTCGATTACTATTCGCGTGCATTTGACATGAAATGCCGCTTTCACCACACGGAAGGCCACAGCGAGTACGCGGAAATGGAGACGGGTGAAACAGTCTTGGCGTTCGCGTCCGACACCTTGGCCGAGTCACACGGATTCTCCTATCAGAAGATGAATCCTGACGGCCCGCCCCCACCCGTCGAGATCGCTTTCGTCACGGATAACGTCGAGGAAGGATACCGGAAGGCGATTTCAGAGGGTGCGGACGGGAAGAAGGAGCCAACAGAGATGCCGTGGGGACAAACGGTCAGCTATGTGTGCGATCCCAATGGTTTCTTGATCGAAATCTGCTCTCCCATGAAGCCGGCCGAGTGATGCACAAAACTCGAACAGTCCGTTGCAACAGACAAGCCCTGCTTGCGATCTCGGTGTATGTCGCCATCTCAATGACGTTGGGCAGGTCGGTGTACTCGATGGAGCCAACGGATTCTGATGTTTGTTACGGACAGGTTGGTGATGTGCGGCTCCTGTTGGATGTCTATGAGTCGGCTCCGCCCGCGGACCACGACGCGGATGCTCCCTTTCCCGCGGGTCCGTTGCGCCCCTTGGTGGTTTGGATTCACGGCGGGGCTTGGCGTTCTGGCTCGAAGTCTAGGGTCCCCGTGCTTCCTTGGCTTCAACATGGTTTTATGATCGCAAGCGTGGACTATCGGCTCAGCCCGGTTGCACGCTTTCCAGCTCAGATTCATGACATCAAGGCGGCGATCCGATTTATGGTCTCCCAACGTGAACACTTTCGTATCAACCCCGATCAGATCGTGGTGGCTGGTGCGTCGGCCGGCGGTCACCTGGCCGCATTAGTCGGCACGACAAATGGACACGCCGCGCTGGAATGGGATCGCGAAGGGTCTCCAGCAGAGCCGGCGAATGTGCGCGCGATTGTTTCGTTCTATGGTGCCGCCAACCTGCTCTCGATTCTCTCTCAGTCGACGGAGCATGGACTCAGCGTGCGTGTCCCCGCCTTGCGATTGCTGTTGGGAACGCTGCCGGCTGAAACCCCCGGCATCGCGCGATTGGCGAGTCCGGTTTCCCACGTGGATGCGCATGACCCACCCCTGTGGTTGATTCACGGTGATGCTGATCCCCAAATGCCGCCCGAACAGTCACACGAACTGATGCGGGCGTACCAGGATCATGGCTTGCCCGCGTCTCTCGATATCATCGAGGGAGGTCTCCACGGTGGCCGAGAGTTCTATTCCGTCGAGAGACTCAACCGGATTGCCGGGCAACTGTTGCGTTACATGTCAAACCGGTGATTGGCTTCCCAAACTCATTCATCCCAGCTAAGCGAACATCAACTCCTTAGCTCATGCGTTGGGACTTCGAACGGCTTAGCCAGCAAGTGGCCGCACAAGATGCGACTGTGAAGCACCTTTTTGGGGCTATCGGTTAGTATGGCTCTCTGATCCGGCGGCTGGCGGGCTTTTCGGTTTTGCCATAACCCGACGTGTCAGTTTTGAAGTTGCGTTTTTCAGCCACGAAGTGGCGGCACATTCATAGCCGGGCCCGTCAGGGCCCGGACGAAACCCGGTGAAACACCAAGCCCTGGAGGGGCGGCACAGGGCGCGATTGTGCCGCCCGTTTCGGGGCTCTAGAGTGAGATGCATCGCGGAACCGGCGGTTGACACCGCCAGCAGAGCCTGTGTCGGCCCTCAGGGCCTAGAACCTCTACACTAAGAGCAACGGCTCTGGAATGACTACAATCAACGGTTCTGTTCTCCTTTCAAAGGATTTGTTCACGTTTCCTTGTCGAGTGGTTTGCTAGCGCGATGTGGATTCCCAGGCATTTCCCTTGGCCATGCTTCCTGGTCTTTGTGGCAGCTGGGCCATTGCCAAACGTAGAAGCCGTTTCCGTTGAAGCCTCAGGGTTGCGGGAACATGTGGCCGGCTTCTTTCAACGTCACTGCAATGATTGCCATGGCGAGGGAGCCGACGAAGGTGGTTTTGAGGTCTCTTCGCTCGTCAATGATCTGTCTGATGAAGCCGGATTTGATCGCTGGGTGCATGTCATCGACCGCGTCGGTCAAGGGGAGATGCCGCCACCGGAAGCGGAGACCGTCGACGCGTCTGACCTGGAATCATTCATCGGAGTCGTGCATCCCGCTCTTCATGGTGCTCATGCAAAACGCAAGAAAACGACCCTGAGACGGCTCAATCGCCTCGAGTTTGAAACCACGCTGAACGATTTGTTTGGGACGGTGTTGGATCTCGAGCGCATGCTGCCCGAGGACGGGCGTTCCCATGAATTCAATAACATCGGCGACGCACTAGGAATCTCCTCAGTCCACTTGCAGCAATACATGGCAGCCATCGATCGGGTACTCGACGCGGCCATCGCGACGACACCAGAACGTCCACCCACCCAAACGGTTTCGTCTTCGTATGCAACGGTTCGAGATGCCGACCGCTTCCTGGGGAAACAATGGAAGAAGCTCGACGATGGCGCCGTTGCCTTCTTTGGCCGCTATGGATATCCATCGGGGATGCTTCGTGGAACCGAGGTCAAACCACCAGGGCGTTATCGCGTGCGCGTCACCGGATACGCCTACCAGAGCGACGATCCCATCACGATTCGGATCGGCGGGACGAGCTTCAAACCCGGCTCAGAAAAGCCCACCTACGCCTTCGCTTCGCTGCGTCCGGGTAAAGCGCAAACGGTGGAAATCGAAGCCGAGATCCGCGAGCGCTACATGATCTCCATCGACCCTTGGGGAATCCACCCCGGAAGCTACAACCTCACCAAACAAGGGAGCGATGGGTACACCGGACCTGGTATCGCGATCCAGAAGGTGGAATTGGTCGGGCCATTGATGGATCAGTATCCGAGCCCAGGACATCAGCTTCTGTTCGAGGGTTTTGAACGGACGCCTGTTCCCAAGAAAAGCAAATGGCAGAACGAGCAGCTCTTCGAGGTCACCGCGGGGGACTTGGATTCGGCTGTGAGGCGCACCTTGCTACGAGTCTCGACGCGCGCTTTTCGCCGACCAGTGCAACCAAGCGAGGTCGATCGTTACGTCACGTTGTTCCACACAGAGACCGACTTGGGTTCCTCTGTGGAAGATGCGCTGCGTGCGAGCGTGACCGCCCTCCTCTGTTCTCCTGACTTCCTGTTCTTTCGCGAGACCGAGGGCTGGTTGGATGACCACGCGATTGCGACGCGTTTGGCCTATTTCTTAACGCGTTCGCTGCCCGATGCCGAACTGCGTGCGACCGCCAATGCGGGGAAGCTGGCCTCCGACCCAAAGACACTGTTAGCGGAGGCTCGACGACTGATGGCCGACCCGCATCATTCGCGTTTCGTGGAAGATTTTTGCGACGCATGGTTGAACCTCCGCGACATTGAGTTCACGAGTCCGGACCAGCAGCTTTTTCCTGAGTACGACGCGTATCTGCAGTATTCCATGTTGCAAGAGACCCGGGCATTCGTCGCCAAGTTGATTCAAGAGAACTTGCCGGTCGTCAACATCGTGCGATCGGATTTCGCGATGCTGAATGATCGCCTGGCCGAACACTATCGATTGCCGCCCGTGATGGGACCGGATATCCGCAAGGTGAAGCTGCCGAATGGGAGTGTGCGTGGCGGCCTGCTATCACAGGCCAGCGTGATGAAGGTTTCAGCCAATGGGACGAACACATCGCCAGTTGTACGAGGTGTCTGGGTTACCGACCGGATCCTTGGCCTCCAAACCCGTCCTCCCCCGCCCGGCATTCCGGGCGTGGAGCCCGATATTCGGGGTGCGTCCACGCTCCGCGAATTACTGAACAAGCACCGCGATCTCGATTCCTGCCGCGGCTGTCATCAGACGATCGATCCACCTGGTTTTGCATTGGAAGTCTTCAATCCCATCGGCGGTTATCGGTCACGATTTCGTTCTTTGGGCCAGGGTGACCGGGTCGATCAGCAGATCAGAGGGCGTCGTGTCCGATACAAGCTTGGGCCCGACGTCGACGCTTCGGGTGTCCTCAGCGATGGAACCGAGTTTGCAAACTACCGCGATTTTCGTGACGCGTTGGCGGCTAAGCCACGGATGTTGGCAACCGCGCTGACAAAGAAAGTGCTGACCTTTGCAACAGGGCGCGACATGGGCTATTCCGACCGTCCGCTGATCGCGTCCATCGTCGATGCCTGCGAATCCGATGGCTATCGAGTACGCGATTTACTGGAACGAGTGATTTTGAGCGAAGCCTTTCGACGCAAGTGAGTCGCAACGATCTCCCACTGACTTGGACTGCAAGGAGGCACGGCTACGACTGACAGCAACCGGCACGTACGATGTCGCTCGTTGGCCGAAATGAATATGGAACCGCGCTTTCGCAGTACTTGACAGTCGAAGACTTCCCTCAAGACTGGGTGGACGCGAACCCGGAGAAAGCAAAGCAACGCATCATCGCTGCATTCAACAAAGTTGAGGAAGAGCTCGGTTAAGACAATCAATAACTTGGGCAAAGAATTGAAGACTGACGAGATTTTGGAAAATCGACCCCGCCCCCTGCGACATTCTTTGGCGATCCTCTCACAGTGCGTCCTTGTTGCGTGCGCATGCGGCTGCATCGACTCTCAATCGAAGACCGATTTGGCGGTGCGGACCAAGGAGAAGAAGCAAAGCGACATCATCCGCTTCGGCAAGTCGCTCACGGAAGCATTCGCGCGCGCACGCGATTCGAATCGACGCCTGCTTGTGTACTTCAAGACGCGCTCCTGCCATTGGTGTCGTGTGATGGAGGAAGAGACACACTCCGATCCAGCCGTGGCTAACCTGGCGTCACAGTACGTGTGCGTCAAAGTCGATGCGATCGATTCACCCCTCTTAGCAGAGGAGTACAACGCGTTTTCGTACCCGAGAACGCTGATTCTGACACCCGATAACAAACGCATCACTGAGTGCATTGGCTACGAAGCTGCCGAGGAGCATCGCAAACGACTGCTCAGAGCGCTTACCGCATTGCCCTCGCTTGATCAGTCAGATGGCGCGATCAAGACACACTCCGTAGGCGCGTCGCAAGAACGGGCCGACCTCGTATTTTGGTTCATCGAGGAGTCGGGGGGATCGAGTGTGGAAACTGAATCGGACGACCACATCGATCTGCTCTCTTGTTTGCGGGAAGCTGGTTTCCGTCCCCGACTCGAACACATTGTGCAGGAAGACCTCACAGAAAGCTGGGCGAATGCGACCAATCGAGGTTCTCGACCGGACTTCTTGGTGACGTCCCATCGTTTGGGTCTCATGCAATCTCTGATGCAGAATGGAACCACACATGACGTGATCTCCTCACGTTTGCGCAATGAGCGTATCCCGTCGATTTGCGATGACTTTGAGCGGAAGTGGATATGGCGCGTCCAAGGATCGCCCAACGCGGAACGAGCCGATCTAGCGGTGTGGCACCTATTCAATCCACCTCCGCATTTTCTATCAGGAGCATCGGAGTTTGCAGCACCGGACAGCCTTCGCAATTTAGCGAAAGCGGCCGCGCAATGGTATGTCTCCGGTGACCTTGCCAAGTTACGTCCGCTCTGGGATGCGAACGCACCTCAGCGACAAGCGGTCGAGTGTGATGAGGTTCATTGGCGTCGCGGCTTGGATGTCTGGAGTGACGGTATCCGGCTATTTGGAAACAAAGATCTGGCGCTCGCAATGGTCGAAACGCGTGCGAGTGGGACGAATCCGACAAGCCCTTATTTCGTCAGCGAAGCAACAATGATTGGCTCACCGTCCGTGATCCTGTTGCGACGCAACGATCGGGGGCTCTGGCGAGTTCTCTTGGTTGGAATGCTTGATCTTGATGTTGTGGTTGACGACCTGGCACGTCTGCTCAGCAATCGCTGGGACAAGCCTGACTTCGTGCCCACTGAGAGTATCAAACGAATGGACTTGGCTGACCGACACGTGGATTGTTCGGGAGACAGTCTCCGCTGGCAAGTTCCAGACTTGAACGCAGATGCATTCAATATGCTTGTGAGGACCAACTACCGCGAAAATGGGTGGCCGGCCAGTGTGCTGGTGACGATGTTGCCAGCCGGCAAGCTTAGCGGATCGATTCCCATCCGCTTCAAGACACGTTCCACGGTGCAGCTCTGGACGATTACGTCTGCGGGCGCCATGTCATTTTCGAACTTGTACGTACACGCGGGCGATTCGGGTAAGTAGCTTGCGAAAGATGGACTACACCTGAAAATCCCATGACGTCATTCTTGACAGTACTCCAAGCGTCCGTCCCCGGTGACACGGGCGATTCCGATCGACCGTTGATCGCGTCCATCGTGGATGAACCTAGCAATGTCAACTCGAGTGTTGCCGTCTGTTAGGTCTTTCTCCAGATCTTCATGGGCAACGTCCGAGCCAATGACGACGCTGCGCAGCATTATCTTCTCGCAGTTCTTGAGCTCGACCGCGAAACACCCGTTGTTATCAGTTCGGCGACGCTGGACGATCCTAACCACGGGTTCGTACGACGGTTGTCGGGAAAGCAAAGATCATTTCTTCGGCAACGTGTCATCGTTTCGTTGCTTACCAGGTTCAAGTATGCGACCTCATGAGACAAGTGTTCCTGGAAACGGTGCACCAGTTTGGCTTGGTCCGACGTTCGCCTGAACGACCGCCTTCACAGATTGGCCCGCATCGCGCTGCTCCGTGCACGCCTTCACTACGAGTCGGGTGAGTGGTTCGCCTTATTGCCGGGCGAAGCGGATGGGCCGTTGGAGAGTATCGCGATAATGCACAGGCCATCTGCCGTGAATACATGTTCGGTGAGGTCGTCAAACGGCCAGCTGAGGGCGACAGCGATTGTTCGAACATTCAGGATGGCTACGGCTCGACAAGTCTCCGTCTTCGTAGCGAACCACCGGGCTTTCGGGTCTTGTCGGATCTCAGGCATCATTCGCAGGTCGACCTCCACTTCGGCATGGCCGGACTGAAATGATCAGTCGAAGAAAGGCGTCCATCGAAGGCGAGCCCACAGTTCAACGCAAGATCGATGTGCGAAGCTATTAGGATTCCGCCGCAGCTCAATTTTCGCTTACAGCCGTAGCGAAAGACGCCAAATCTTTTGGCGTTCTTGCGGCAGGCCGAAACTCTTGGCGAGTTTCGCTACCCGAAAACCAAGTTGCGGCGGAATACTCATGCGCTTATCGATCGAATATCGATTAGACACGATGATGCTCAACCCCCATTACGCAGCTTCTCTGTTCCAATCGGCGGCAGGCTGTCGACCATCGGCGCATTCGTTCGTTTCAACTCGGCGATCGTGGTGGCGCGAAGGCGTTCAAGCAAACCGTCGTTGGCTTCGTCCCAAGCCAGATTGTTGAGTTCATTCGGATCGGCGCGAAGATCGTAGAGCTCTTCCGTTTCACCTGAGACGAGGTTGCGGATGTACTTGTGGTGTCCTTCGCACAGCATGACGTACCAGGGAATCCCTGGACCGTGATAGAGCGCGGGATCGTCCTTGTCGGGAATCGTGGCGGTTGCGGAGCCGTAGGTCTTGGCCGTGTGGACCAGCATGGCTGGATGATCCCAGTTCGCATCGCTCGTCTCCCAGAGTGAGCTGAGGTCATGGCCGTGCATCTGCCAGGGAAGCTCCATGCCGGCTTGAGCAAAGAAGGTTGGCACCAGGTCCACGCCACTGACAGGTTGATCGACGACGCGTCCCGCAGAAATCTCGGCCGCTTCCCCTGGCGGTCGAATAATCAGAGGCGCTTCCACGGCACCGCGATACGGTGCGACCTTCGATTTCAATCCGTGCTGTCCCCAGGCAAAGCCCTGATCAGACGTGTAGACAATCATCGTGTTGTTGTCTTGGCCGGAATCGACGAGAGCCTGCCGCAAGCGTCCGATGCCTTCGTCAATCGCTCGCACACCCTGATGGTACTGCCGCACCCAATCGCGAAGCGGTCGCCCAGGGATGTCTTTCATCGCGACGGGCCCCAGATCACGAACCTTGCGTTCGACCGGAATGCCATCAGGGCCGGGTTCCCAAAAATGGAAGTTCCGTGCGTACTCTGGTTTCCCGACACGCGGTGGGTAGATGTCCTCAGGCGTCGGCACCTCAACGCCCTCGTACTCTTCGAGATGACGTTCGGCCGGGGTGAACGGGCCATGCACCGCACCGTAGCACAACCAGAGGTACCAAGGCTTTTCTTTCACGCGGCCTTCGCCGTGGATGTAATCGATGGCCCACTGCGTGTAATTGTCCGTTGTGTAGCCTTCGACCATCTCGGGTGGCCCGCCATTGCGGCTGATGAGCTGGTTGTCGTAGTAGTTCGGTGAGTTCTCCGGATGGCGGGGACGATTCCACACGATCTGATAGTCCCAGTCGCGTCCAAAGCCAGAATCAACCCCCGTGTGCCATTTTCCGATCTGGGCAGTGGTGTATCCATTGGCTCGAAAAACACTCGGCCAAAAGCGGCACTGAGCCGGGTCGTAGGTGCTGCCTGGATAACGCCCCACCATTCGCATCGATTCGACGCCGTGTTGATGCAAACCCGTTAGCAACGTCGCCCTCGACGGCATGCACCAGGAACCGATGTAGGCGTGATTGAACCGAACCCCCTGTTGAGCAAGCTGATCGATATTGGGCGTGTGTACCCAATCGAAGGCGTCCCGGTAACAGCCAACGGTTCGATGTGACTGATCGTCTGTGTAGATGAACAGGATGTTGGGTCTTCGCTCACGTTCCTGTGCATCAGCATGGTCAGCCGTCTGCACGAACAGGCAAATCAGCAACGCCGCGAGGAACCCGTCTTTGCAAGGAATGAGTGGCATGGCGTGTTGATGACTCGGGGAGTTTGGAGTGGCAGCTAGCAAGTCCTTCCGGGCTAGTGCCGTGGCCATTCGTGAGGCACGACATCCTAGTCCAAGGAGGATCTACAATGGGATTCGCCCGACCGCATTGGGCGAAGCCAACGAAGATCCCGATGATCGCCAGCACAGTTGCGTTGCTGGCGTAGCAGCCCTTTTACGTGGGTTTCCCATGAACGCCCTATCGAACTCGCATCGCTTACTCAGTCGCCGTCATTTGTTGCGGGGCTGCGGTGCCGCGGCGATTGCCTTGCCGGCTTTCGAAGTGATGGGTCCGTCCAGGGGCTCAAGTGCATACGCTGCTGCCGCTTTCCATGCTCCCAAACGAACGGTGTTGATCAATGCGGGCCTCGGTTTCCATGCCCCCCATCTCTTTCCCGATTCCCCAGGGAAGCTGAAGCCATCGACCCCTTACCTCCAGCAACTGAACAAGCACCTGGAACAAATGACTTTGTTCAGCGGTTTGTCACATCCCGAGCAACAAGGCAACAACGGGCACGCATCGTCCTTGACGATCTTGACCTCCGCTCCGCGACCGGGGCTGGCCGGATTTCGCAACACCATTTCGATCGATCAGTTGATCGCACAACAAGTGGGTTTGCAGACACGCTATCCCTTCCTCGCTCTGTCATCGGGTGGAGGCAATTCCCTTTCATGGACGGCCAGCGGTGTTGGAATTCCCGCCGAAAGTTCGCCCGCCAAGCTCTTCCAAGCCCTGTTCATCGAAGGTTCCGCCTCGGACGTAGATAAGGAGCTTGCTCGGCTTCGCCGCGGACGCAGCATCCTGGACACCGTGGCGGAACGTGCTCAGGAATTGGAACGACAGATCAGCGCGCATGACCGACAGAAGTTGGACCAGTACATGACGTCGATCCGTGATCTTGAGATGCGGATGGTGCAGAGCGAGGGCTGGGTTAAACGACCCAAACCGCAGGTCGACGCGGATCCACCCACCGACATCAACGATAAGTTGGAAGCGATCAAGCGGCAGGAGTTGCTGTACGACATCATCGTCTTGGCGTTGCAAACCGATTCCACGAGAACCGTGACTCTGGCCTTGAGCGGGTTAAACGCCGCCCCCAATGTGCCGGGAGTCTCGAGCGATTGGCATGGTCTATCGCACCACGGGAAAGATCCCAACAAGATCAACGAGTTGAAACTCATCGAAGAAGCCGAGTTTGCTGCCTTTGGAGAGTTCCTTGGCAAGCTCAAGGCGGTGGAGTCCGAAGGTGGGTCGCTTCTCGATGGCACAGCGGTCCTATTCGGATCCAACCTCGGCAATGCCAGCGCGCACGATTGGCACAACCTCCCGATTCTCTTGGCGGGTGGCGGGTACCGACACGGAAACTACGTGGCTCACGATCGCGACAACAACACGCCGCTGGCAAATCTCTTTGTCGCACTTGCCCGGCGTGCCGGCTTGGAGATTGACGCGTTTGGCAGCAGCACATCCGCACACATCGATGGACTCGAATTGGCACCGAGCTGAACGCAGATGACGGCCCGAAAAATCCACGCCTCGCTCAAGGCTAGGATTCGACCTGACAAAGCCGAATTCATGCCCCAGTTTCTCCAAGCCTTCCCCGGGGGTTACGGCGAAGGCGACAAGGTCATGGGCGTGATGGTTCCGGATCAACGTGCCATCGCAAAGGAGTACCGCGATCTCTCACGCAGCGAATTGACCAAGTTACTACGGTCACCCTGGCATGAGGTCCGACTGACGGGCGTCTACATTCTGGTGGACCAGTTTCAACGCGCCCTGGCACCTTTGTCGCAGGCAGGACGCATTGGTGTCATCGGCTCTTCGCGTTATCAATGCCGGCACGTATTGAGTCGAGCGACAGTCCAACCGAAACGCGGGAGCACATCGATGGCAAGCGCAGCCAAACGGATGCTGGATTTTCACACGGGCGAAGAGGTGATCGAGGAGATTCAGCGTCTCCGTGCATCGGGATACGCCCGCACCAAGAACTGGAATCTCACCCAGATCTGTGAGCATTTGACCAAAACGATGAACGGCGGCATGGACGGGTTTGGATTCCGCTTGCCATGGGTCTTGCGAGCCACAGTCATCAAGTGGGTCTTTCAACGCATGCTCAAGACTCGCAAGATGTCGAGCGGTCCGACGCTGAAGCGGCTTCGGCCGGAATGGGAATCAACATCGGATGACGATGCGATCATCGAGGGGTGCATCGCCACCCTTGAACGTGCCAAGTTGTTTGACGGTTCGCTGGAGGACTACCCGTTTCTGGATGATCTCAAGGCCGACGATTGGCGGCAGTTCATGTGGATGCACGCGGCCCATCACCTTGGTTTCCTGATCCCGTCTGGAGAATCCGGTTAAACGCAATACCGTTGGATTTTTCGTTTAACAGTCAGCGAAACGCGACTTGCAAGACGCGCTGGCGCCTTTCTTCGTCGATGAGCAGGCACGCGGTCACTGCGAAGACGCCGACGAGCCCCAAGCCGGGCGAGATCACGGGAAGCAGTGGGACGGTCGCAGCGACGAGAAGACTGGCATCAAACCGGAAACCGTGAAGGTACATGCCAACACCAACACCCATGAGAACCAAGGCATTCGACATGGCCGTGGCGGCGACTGCGCCCTGAAGTCCCATCAGTGGAATGAGCAGCCAGTTCAACAGCAAGTTGCTCACCAAACCGACCGCCATGGCAATCGATATCTCCTTCCCGCGTTCAATGACCCACAGAAAGTTCTGTCCAACCGTCACCATCGCCGCCCACGTGCAAAAGCACATGGCCAACGGCATGATGCTGAGGCCGGCTGAATAGCGGCCCTGAAGGAGCGTTTGAAAGATGAAGGGCCCCAGCCACTGCACGGCGACGGCACCAGCGGTGAACACCAATGACATCAGTGTCACCACGTCGCTGAGACGAGACTGAACCCTTTGATGGTTGTTGTCTTCGTGATCCGTCGTCAGATAGGGCAATAGCATTCCTCCGAGCATCGTGCCGAGGCTCAACAGGACCATGGGTATCAATCGCCCTGAGAAATACTGTCCGACCGCCGTCGCACCCGCCAGTTCACCACCGGGGCTCAAGTGCAAGATCATGTAGCGATCGGAAAGCTCGAAGGCGTTGCCAATCAAATTCATCGCCCAAACAGCCATGGAGAATGGAAGCAAACGGCGAGCGAAATCGATGACTCTGGGCGTGCTTCCTTCAACGGCAACATCGTCGGACTCCACCGCTGACTGCCAGTTGCACGTCAACGACCACAGACCGGGTAACGTGGCCAAGAGGCAAGACACCGTGAAAAGCCAAACCACGCCAACGAGTCCACCTCCGCTTAGGAGCCAGAGTACCGACAGCAACGTGAACCCGACTCCTTGACAGAACTGCATCGTCGAAACGGTGCGAACGCGTCTGAGTGCGGCAGAGACGTCACTGAAAAAGTTGTAGATGATGATGCCCGCGACGGCGCTTGCCACCGACCAGATCAACGCCGTTTGTTCCGCTTGCAGGAACACAAACCAGGCGAACCAAGACGGCACAGCCAACATCGCGACAATGAAACAGGCCGCGCAAGCGGATGTCCCGATCGCGATCGTTCGCAAATACTCCTTCAAGTATCCCCGACGGCGATAGTGCTCCACAAACCGGGGAAGTGACCCGGGAATCCCGAGCAACATCACGGGCGTGATCAGGCTGATGAATCCAAAGGCCATTGCCCACCGACCGACATCAACATCATCCATCAAACGGCAAAAGAACATGCCGCGGATAAACCCGATCGCGCGACCCACGATGGTGACCGCGATCATCACCAGCATGCCAAGCGCAAAGGAATCGGCGCGGTAAGAACCCTTGACGGTGCTCGGATCCGACGAGCCATTGGGTCGTTCGCTCAGCGCACCCGGGACCGGAGAGACGTTGACAACGTTCTGCGCAGACGAGGCATCAGCGGGGTAGGCACCGGGCATAAAGAAACGTGCCACGCCGACCATGCCACGACGCCCTGTGCGCTTCACCTGGCCACTCGATCTCAACCTGAATCGCTAAAAGTAACGGTTGGAGCGATTTTTCCAAGAATCGCTTGACCCCAAACCGCTGCGTGTACTATCGTGATAGCACAGTGGTTTTAATCGTGTGCTGCGGGGTGGCGATGTTCTTTGAAATCGATCCGAACGATGATGTTCCGATCTACGAGCAGCTGATTCGTCAGGTGAAGCTGGCGATCGCCGACGGCACCCTGGGTGGCGGCCAGATGTTGCCGAGCGTCCGTCAGCTCTCCAAGGATCTGACGCTCAATCCGAATACGATCGCACGCGCTTATCGTGATTTACAGACACAGCAGGTGATTGAGCCGCTGCGTGGTCGTGGAATGGTGATTCGTCGGGACGCTGTTGCGGACTGCACAGACGCGCGCAACGCGCTGGTTTCGGATGCGCTTCGATCGGCCATGACCGATGCGGTCTCGGGCGGCATGTCGCACTCCGAACTTCGCGACGTGTTCGAGCGATTGCTTGCGGAACTCCCCTCATCGGCCGAATCCAACGGCCAAACCCACTCTTCTCGTTCGCAGGAGAAAGCCGATGGCTGATTGCATTGAAGTCCAACGTGTGTCCAAACGCTATGGTGATTGCCTGGCACTGGACGCCGTGGACATGACGGTCCCCGAGGGCAAGGTCTTCGCATTGCTTGGTGAGAATGGGGCGGGCAAAACGACGCTGATCAAGATCCTCACAGGCTTCCTGAAACCTGATTGGGGCAACGCGAGCATTCTGGGATTGGACTGCCAGCGTGAAGCACGCTTGCTTCGTCATCGAATTGGCTACGTGGCCGACAGTCCACCGCTTTACGAATGGATGACGCCGACAGAAATCGGTTGGTTCACGTCAGCTTTCTATGACGAGACTTTTGAGGGCGTTTATCGAAAGTTGATTGAAGAATATCAGGTCCCTTTTCACACGAAGATCAAGAGTCTTTCGAAAGGACAGCGAGCCAAGGTCGCGTTGGCCCTTGCAACGGCGCACGACCCGGACTTGTTGATTCTGGATGAA
Organism: Planctomycetota bacterium; assembly: GCA_039189905.1. Classification (GTDB taxonomy): domain Bacteria; phylum Planctomycetota; class Planctomycetia; order Pirellulales; family Pirellulaceae; genus Rhodopirellula. The sequence goes on along the minus strand of JBCCYK010000066.1, from coordinate 6,720 downwards.
CCCACGGCGGGGCTTGATCCCATCGTTCGTCGTCAATTCTTGGAATCCATGGTCGACCGGACGGTTGGCGGACGCAGCGTCCTGCTCAGCACCCATCACATCAACGAAGTCGAGCGTGTCGCCGACGTGGTCGCCATGGTTCACCATGGGCGGATGAAGCTGGTGCAACCTTTGGACGTCTTGAAAGAGCGCACGCAAATCGTGACGGCAACGATCGATGACGCGCACGCCGAGCTGATCCCTCCCAAGGCAGAGATCCTCAGCCACACACTTCGTGGCCGGCAGAGTCGCTGGGTCGTGGCGGATCTCGCGGAGGGTTGGGAACCTGAGTTCGTGGCTCAAGGCGGCGTGCGAAACCATCACACATCGCGACCAAGCCTGGAAGAGATTTTCGTCGCGGTCTGCGGGCAACCAATCGTAAAACAGGAAGTACGTGAAGAGGCGGGCCCGCTGCCTGAGATCGAGGAAGACACGTTGCTTGCGATCGCGGCGGCCAGTGAGCCAAACTCGGGAAGATGAGTTGCAATCAGGGTGACTGTTTGCATGCGTGTTGTTTGGCAAACGCCGAACCTACTTCAACAGCGGAGTCCGAGCGATGAACGCGGAAATCACGCGACCTCTCTTGCTATCCAGCCCATCTAGCGCGGCCAATCGTGACGCATTCAATCGGCGGTTGCATGCGCGTCCACGTCGAATCGGCCCGATCTGGACGCGTCTTTTCTGGAAGGAATGGCGCTGCAGTGCGGCTGTGCTGTGGGTGATGCTGATCTTGATTGTGGTTGGTTTTGCGTGGACAGCGACCATGGAGTCCATCACAGATCGCAACCATGAGTATGGCTATTTCATGACCTGGGTGCTGGCTCCCTTCCTGGCCGCCTTGGGCTTGCCGGCACGGCTGATGGGCATGGAGAACGAGGACCGGACGTTTGATTGGCTTCGCACACTCCCCGTGTCCAGCCACCTCGTCGTGACGGTCAAGCTGTGTGTCGCCGTGTTCGTTTGGGGACTGTTGTTCGCCACGGCAAGTCTGTTCACCTGGATCGCCATGAAGTCCCAAATGGGCCTTGCATTGCAGCGGGAGGGCATCGCGGTGCTCGCTATCGGTGCTTCCTCGTTTTCACTGTTGTTGGTGGGGTTGATCGCATGCTTACTCGTTCGGACCACCGTCTATGCGCTTCTACTGACGATTCCCTTGCTCCTCGGCGCGATGACCGTGTGGCAGATGCTACGCCTCATGATCTTTTGGGCACTTCGCTCAGGGTATTCGGCGGGATTGCGGGGCGACGATGGCTTTTCGGCGTTCGTTGCATCGACGATCTGCATGGGGACCGGTGTGGCACTCGTCTACTGGCTCGGTCATCGACGCTTGACGGGCGCATCGGAAGAACGCCCTGTGGTGCGAGCATTGGAACCCTCTCCTTATCAGTCGCCATCGTACGTTCCGGTCGGACGAATTTCTGCTTGGCGTGCGTTGCTTTGGCAGCAACGCAAACAAACCCGCACGGGTGTCAGCCTTTGTCTGATGGTGGCTGGTTTGTGCCTGCTCTTTGCCTTCGCCACTCGCAATACCGGAGGGCTGAGCCCCGAGCCGGTCAGCTTCATCGTCACTTGCCTGGTCCTTTGCTATTTGGGCGTTTTGTCGTTCCACAACGACAGCAAGCAAGAGCAAATCGGCTTTCTCGCTCACCATGGATTGTCATCCTTCGTGGTCTGGTGGACGCGTTTGCTGCCGACGTTGATTCCAGCCCTCTTGATCCTTGTTTTGTGGGATAGGCTCGTTTACGGCGAAAGGTTTCTCGGTGACAGCCTCTTGTCACCGCCCGGTCCGGCAACCTTGAACGCCGCTCAGTGTGGCTCTTTTCTGTTGGGAGTGGCGTGTGTGCAATGCTGCCAGCGTCCCTCGCTCGCGTTCTTTCTCGCGCCCATCTTGACCCTCGGCTGGCTTGTTCCAGCGACATCGCTGCTGGTGACCTACTATGCTGGCTACCTGCACCTCGTGATCTTGACCATCCCAATCCTCTTGTTTGCAACGTACCGTGTCACACGCTACTGGATGAACGGTGGTCACGCGGGCGTTCTGTGGCGGGTCTGCGGCTACGCCATGCTTGCTTGGTTGGTGGTGACGGGAAGCCTTTTTGCGCATCGCTATGCCACGATGCCGCCCGATCGTATCGCGGACCTCGAAAGTGCAATCAAGCGGTTCGAGCGACCACTGGCTGGCCCCGGTATTGCCACGTCGAGGCAGCAACCGGCTAAGCTGCTGTTCGCGATTCGCGATCCGGGGAGTTCCGTTGGCTACGGGTATCAGGATTACAGCGGGAATGCGATCAACTGGCGGAAAGAAGACCCGAGGGAAATCGAGGTCGACGATCTGGTCGCGGTCTTGAGGGCCGAGCTCGATGACTCAACCGCACTGGGCAAGCACATCACCCCGGGCATGCTGGGGAATCTCATACGGGCCGATTACGGATGGCTGCTATCGTGGTCAAGCCAAGTGAAAGTCGATCCAGCGACTTTTGCCGAGAGAAACGACGAGATCCAACCACTTGCGATTGAAGTTGCACTTCATTGGTCCGCTCGGCTTCGAGAGGATATTGTCCGAAGCCACGATTCCCATGACCATTCCTGGCAAACCAGATGCTTGTTCGGGTTCATCGAGCCGTTGGAGGGTCAAGTTGTCGGGGTCCTGTTGGAGGCGTTTCGAGATGACGTCCGTTCTTCAGCGTCAACTATTGATCAGAGCGTTTCGGAAATCGAAGCCACGATGCGGGGGCGTGAACTGGATCCCGACATGCTGACGTATTTCGATTCGGAGATGATGGGTTATGACTTGGTGGTTCCAACGCCGCATCCGATGAGCCAAGAAACACTACTTCGTCTAGTAGAAAAACTTCCTAGTGACGCTCTGACCTTGGCATCACGAAGGCGTGCCTTCATCGCAAACTGGCGTGAACATGCGGCAAAGGGGACGGTGTTTGGAATCCACAACCGTGAACCCGCCCTGCGTCTCCAACTCGAGCAGACGCGTCAGAAACGCGAGGTGGCCATCGCCACCTTGGAATCCCTGAATCAACTGAAGCCAGGCTCGGCACCTTGGAGTCGCGGCCAACAGGAGGCACTGCAATCACGCTGGTTTGCCACCATGAACCATGACGGGTCGAACACGAACAAGGATGCGCTCAATGCAATGCACCGGTCATCCGATTTGAGGACTTTCCTTAGCGTCCTTGACGGTCGCCAAAACGGCCCGCGATATCGCTGGTTGATGGCCATCATCTTTCCTCATGATGAGGTTCGGCAATCCTTGCTTCAGCAAGTCGAACAAGCGACGAACTGAATCGAGTTGCCAAACCAATTGACATCACCTGCTGATCAAGTCGCTGCCTTGCCGGGCCAGAATCGTTTCCAACGGCTTTCGTTGCCCGCCGCGGCTTCGCCATCGACTTCTTCGGCCTCCTGATCTTCGCTGCCGCTTTCATCCATCTGCGCAGCCATGTCACGGAAGGCTTGGGTCAAGGCGGCTTTCGGCGCTTGGGCAATGAGCGGCACGCCGTTGTTGCGAACTTCCACCATGGTGCGATAGTCGTTTGGCAGCAACGCAAAGATCTCGCGTCCGAGTGTTTCCTTGGCTTTCTTCAGACTGATTTGTCCCGCGTCCAGACCGGCGCGGTTCACGACGATATCGACCTTGTCCTGCAGTCCCTCCGTCTCGTCGAAGCTCATCATCAGGCGAACCACATTGCGAAGACAGGGAAGGTCCAACTGGGTGATCAACAGGACACGTGCCGCATTTTCGATTGCGATCATGTCCAGCGAGTTGTAGGTCTTGGACAGATCAAAGATGACGTGCGTGAAAGACGCCTTCATCAGGTTGATGACCTTGCGGATGCTCTCGGGGTCAATCGTGGCCATGTCGTGCAGTTCGACCGGCCGAGGCAGCAGATACAGACCACTGGAATGTTTCGTCAGCGAACGCTTGAGCAGTTGGATGTCCAAACGACTGATGTTTTGCACAACATCCGCGAGCGTGTAGTCGGGGATCGCATCCAAGAACACATCCGCGTCACCCAGTGCCAAGTCCAAGTCGACCAAGGCCACGCTGTTCCGCGGGTTGTCGGCCAGCACACATGACAGGTTAACAGCCGTGCTGGTGGAGCCAACACCGCCGGTGGCACCCGCGACGGCGACGATCTGGCATGCCTTGGTACCCGATGAACCGCCCCCGAACTTCTGCTGGCTGATTCGATCGAGCGCGTTGGTGACATCATCCAGGGTCAGGGGAAGGGTCAGGAACTCGCGCGCTCCGGCCCGCATTGCCTGGAGGATGAGTTGACCGTCGGTGCTCTCACTGGCAGCCAGGATCACCGTGCCCGGTGCTTCTGAGCCCAGGCGGCTGATCAAATTGATCGCAGCTTTGGAATCGGAATCCATCGCAACGACCCCAACGTCCGGGGTGGTCTGGGACACGATGTCAGGAAAGAACTCGTAGCGAGAACAATCGGCTTCCAGCCAGATAGTGTCCATGCCCAATAGGATCGCTTTGAGCGATTCTCGGGATCCGTCGTTGGGGTCAACCAAGGCGAGACGAAGGACGTTGCTCATGAGGACTACTCAATCATGTCAGGGTCGCGCCACGTGGCCGGCGGCGCAACAGGGCGTGGGTCAATGGTTGCTGGCAGGGAAACTCAGCCGTGAAGTGATTAACGATAGAGCGGTGCGGAAACGGTGACCCCTTCGCCCACCTCTGCAGGTTGTTGTCCGGGAACAACGTGCCCTGACGGAAGGATGGTGGCCGATTCGGGTGGCTTGGAGCCGTTCGTTCGTTTTGGAAACAAGCTTCGGGCAACGCGTCCAAAAGCACTGCCGACGGAAGACCCTTGGTTGGAGGCCTGAGGTGCCGTCAGGTTGCCCGGCGGCAGGATGTCTGATGGCGATGGGGTGGCGGAATCGGGAAGCAAAGTGCCCGATTCCATGCCTCCTGACGGGGCGGCGGGCATCGGACTGCTCGGCACCGTTGTCGGCGGCACCGTCGCTGGCGGGACGCTGGAGCTTGGTGCGTAGGTCGGTGCCAAGGTCTCACCTGAGTACGGCTCATGCATCCCGCCAGGTAAGCCACCGACAGGTGCGTAGTGGGGCGACAGAGGCTGATGTACCAATGGGTTGCAGTCCTCGCACTGATCACCCTTCAGGTTCGGGACCTCGATATGCCCGTTGATGTAGAAGTCCTTGTCATCTGGGGAATCCGAGTTCAACCCAGGACCGCCCATGGGGACCTGGTTGGGATCCATCGCGTCCACCAACTCCGGCGTGATCATGATCAACAACTCAATCTCGTTTCGCGTTTCCGTCACACTGCGAAACGCGGTCCCCACGTAGGGAATGGAACCGAAGAACGGGACTCGGCGGACATCACTATCAGTGCGACTCTGGAGCAAACCTGCCAAAGCAAAGGTTTGTCCGGCCTGCATCTCGACCGCCGTTTCCACGTAGCGCGACGTGAACGCTTGAATTGACAAGCCATTGACCGTGACGGATCGCGTCGGATCCGGCTCGCTGACCTCTGGTCGCACTTCCAATCGGACGCGTCCGGGCCCCACCACGAAGGGCAGGAAGTCGATGGCGGTCCCGTAGTCTTCGTAGGTGATTTGAACGGTGCCGTTCCCACCAGGAACGACGTTTGGCACGCGACCACCGACGATGAAACGGGCGGGTCGACCGTGCGTTGCAACCACGGTCGGCTCCGCCAACAGTTTGACCAACTGCTGCTGATGCAGCGCCTTGAGCATGGCTTCAAACTGATTGTTGATGTTAATACGCAGGTTGGTTGCTTGGCCTGTCGATCCAGAACCAAACGGGACAGGCCCTGACAAACCATTGATGAAGGTGGGGTCATCGGCGACCGTGCCGAACGAGTTGTCCATGATGTCACTGGGCGCCGACAACAGTCCGCCCTTGGGACCGAAGAAAGCAATGTCCACGCCAAGCTGTCGCAACTTGGTACGGCTGACCTCATAGATCCGTGTGTGCAGGAGGACCTGTTGAACACCCACCACTTCAATGTTGTTGATAACGACGGTGTAGAACTGCTCGGCGATCTGCATCGCACGATCGACGTCGTCGACGCTCGTCACGTAACCCGAGAGAATCGCACTCTCGTTGAGGGGCGTGACCCGGAGCGATGCGAGTGGCAACTGGGTGTTGAGGATGCCTTCTACCTCGCGGGCGTCACCCACCACGGTGATGTCGACCGTGTAGAGTTGCTGGTTGGTGTCCCAGAGATCGACTTGAGTCGTGCCGGCGTTCTTGGCGAAGATCTGAATCTGGTTTTCCGAGACAGGCGTTGCACCCAGGATCTCTTCGTTGTGAACCTGAAAGCGAGGGATCCGGTCACCCAATGACAAGATGCGACTCGTCTTGACGATCATGTCGATCCGCTCAACCGTTTGGGTGACCTCATAGTCACCAGCAGAGGCGGACGTGAGCGTCGAGGGCGATTGAGCCAATACGTGATCGGCACCCCCAAAGCATGCCAGCGCCGCCAAGCAGGCGGTCAAACTGGTCGCTGAATGAATGATTGTCCGTTGGTTGAAACGGGCTCGCATCGTAGGCATCCTTGCCGGGGATCCGTGTTGAGATCGCTTACTCTTCGTCGGCGATCAGTGGTTCGTACGCGTTGGAACTGTCACCTTCGACCGGAAAGGTGCTTTCCGAGGAAGGTGG